>NZ_JBSGXP010000004.1:0-134498 GCF_053610105.1 Kitasatospora sp. NPDC054939
CGCTGGGCTCATAACCCAGAGGTCGCAGGTTCAAATCCTGTCCCCGCTACCAAGAAGGCCGGGTCCGACGCATGTTGTGCGTCGGACCCGGCCTTGTTCGTTGTTCGGTTGATGACGATGCCGAGCTGATCGGGGGCGCTACGCCCTGCGCCGATGCCTGGCGATCAGGTCGGCCACGGCCTCGGCCGACGCCTGCTGCTGGTCGGAGGCAGGGGGGCGTAGATGTCGGACGTCGTGCTCATCTCCCGGCGACGAAGCGTGGCCTGGACCTTCAGTACCTCTCCGGCGCCCTCGACGTGTAGCAGTGCGCCTGCGTTGAAGACCGCCTTCGTCGGCTGCGCGCCGACCGCGACTCCGACCGCCGGCGCGTGGCCGTGGCCGCGCGACCAGCCACCACCGGAGCAGTGCGGTGCCGTACCGACCGCATCCGTCCCACCCCCGGGAACGCTGGCGGTCCGCATTCTGTACCTACTAGTATGTACGGTATGAGTGCACAGGATCGGCTGATCGAATCGACCCAGGAGCTGCTCTGGGAGCGCGGGTACGTGGGGACCAGTCCCAAGGCCATTCAGCAGCGGGCCGGTGCCGGGCAGGGGAGCATGTACCACCACTTCAGTGGGAAGCCCGACCTCGCCGCCGCCGCGCTGAACCGCAGTGCCGAGCAGTTGCGGGCTGCCGCCGCCGAGCCGCTGGGGGCTCCCGGGAGTGCGTACGAGCGGATCGCGGGCTACTTGCTGCGGCAGCGGGAGGTGCTGCGGGGGTGTCGGATCGGGCGGATGGCGCAGGATCCCGATGTGCTCGCCGATCCCCGGTTGCGGGAGCCCGTTGCGGAGACCTTCGGTTGGCTGCGCGGGCGGCTTGCCGAGCTGGTCGCCGAGGGGCAGGCCGCCGGCGAACTGGCGGACACCGGCGATCCGGTGGACGTGGCGGCCGCGCTTGCCGCCGTCGTCCAGGGCGGGTACGTGCTCGCCCGTGCGGCCGGCGACGAGGAACCGTTCCACCAGGCCGTGCGGGGCGCGCTCGCCCTGCTCCGGCCCCACTGACCAGGGGAGGGATCCACCCGTGCACACCATGCAGTACGAGTTCACCCTGCCGGCCGGCCATGACATGGGGACCATCCGCAGGCGGGTCGCCGACAAGGGCCCGCTGACCGACGACTTCCCCGGCCTGGCGTACAAGGCGTTCCTGATCCGCGAACGCGGGGTGGACGGCTCGCCGGTCAACCAGTACGCGCCCAGCTACCTCTGGCGCACCGGTGACGGCATGGCCGCCTTCCTCACCGGCCCCGGCTTCCGCACCCTCTGCGCGGACTTCGGCCGACCCGCGGTCCGGCACCGGCCGGCCCTCGGCTTCCGGCCCGGCCCCGCCGTCGGGCTGGCGCCCCGTGCGGCGCTGCGCACCACCACCGCGCTGTCCGAGGATGCGGACCTCACCGCGCTGCCCGACGGCTCCGAGTTCGCCGACGGGCCGGGGCTGCACTCCACCACCCTGTCGCTCGACACCGAGCGCTGGGAGCTGGTCCGCCTCAGCCTCTGGCACGGCGATGCGCCGGACCTGCCGGGCGTCCGCTACCAGGTCCTGCACCTCTCCCGCCCCGAGCTGAGCCTCGTCCGAGACCGAGACCGAGACCGAGACCGACACTGAACGGAGTGCCACCGCAGCCATGGGACCCGCCGACCTCACCCCCGCCCCGTTCGACCGCGAAGCCGGCTACCGGGTGCTCGCCGAGCTGATGGACGACCCCGACCAGTCGGCCACCCTGCCCGCGTTGGACGCGCAGGCGCCCGGCTTCCCCGACTGGATCGTCACCAGCCTCTTCGGCGGCACCTACCAGCGCCCCGGTCTGGAGCCGCGCGAGCGCCAGTTGCTCACCATCGCCGCCCTGGCCGCGCTCGGCGGGGTCGAACCGCAGCTCGGCGCGCACATCCGGGGCGGCCTGCGAACGGGTCTGACGGCCGAGCAGATCACCGAGTCCTTCGTCCACCTCGCCCCCTACATCGGGGTCCCCAAGGCCCTGGCCGCGCTCCGTGTCGCGGCCGGTGCCGCAGGGGGCACCGGATGACCGCCGCGGTGCACACCGTCCTCGGCGAGGTGGACCCTGCGGAGCTCGGCGTCTGCAATGCGCACGACCACCTGTTCAACCGCAGCGCCCTGCTGCCGGGCCAGGAACTGGACGACCCGTCGGCCGCCGAGGCCGAACTGCTGGACTTCGCCGCGGCCGGCGGGCAGGCCGTGGTGCAGTGGACGCCGTACGGGATGGGCGGGCGGACCGCCGACCTGGTGCGGCTGGCGGAGGCGACCGGGGTGCGCATCGTCGCGGCGACCGGGCTGCACCAGGCCGCGCACTACCCGCCCGAACGGCTGCCCGGGCCGGAGCTCGCCGAGCTCTTCGTCGGGGAGCTGACCGGTCCGGGGCCGCGGGCGGGCCTGATCAAGGTGGCCGGCGGGTTCCACGGACTGGACGCCCACGCGGAGCGGACCCTGCGGGCGGCGGCCGAGGCGCACCACGCGACCGGCGCGCCGATCGCCGTCCACCACGAGCAGGGCACCGCCGCCGACCAGGTGCTCGACCTCCTGTGCGGGCGGCTGGGGGTGCCGCCGCACCGGCTGGTACTCGGCCACCTGAACCGCTTCCCCGACCTGCGGCTGCACCGCGAGCTGGCGGCGTCCGGCGCCTTCCTGGCCTTCGACGGGCCGTCGCGCGTCCACCACGCGACCGACCACCGGCTGACGGACTGCCTGGTCACCCTGGCCGAGGCGGGCCACGGCGGCCAGCTGCTGCTCGGTGGGGACACCACCACGGCCGCCGCGCGCGGCAACCCCGGCATGGGGTACCTGCTGCGCACGCTGCGCCCCCGGCTGGCCCGGGCCCTGGGGGAGCAGGCGGTCCGCGCACTGTTCGTCGCCAACCCGGCCAGGGCCTTCGCCTGGTAGCCGGGAAGGTACGGGCGTGTGGGGTCACGCCAGGGCGATGGTGAGGAGGACGAGGATCGTGATCAGCGCGGCGCCGATGCCGAGGACGAAGAAGATGTTCCGCGCCTGCTGGTCCGGTAGGGCCGGGGGGCCTCCCGCGCGCGGGGTGGTGAACGGGCCGGACGGCGGACCGGGGGGCGGGTCGGGTTCGGCGGGGGTGGGTGTGGGGCTGGGGGCGGCCGGCGGTGGCGGTGCGGGGGTGGTCGGCGGGGGTGGAGCGGACGTGGTGGGGTGCGGTGCGGGGGCCGGGGGAGTCGGGGGTGTCGGAGGTGGCGCGGGCGGGTCCGTGAGGGTGCCGGGGAAGTCGTAGAGGAGCTGTCGCCAGAGGGCGGGCGGCAGGTCGGGGACCGGGTCGGACGACCCGGGTGGGGGGACGAGCCGGCGCAGCACCTCGCCCTCGACGGCGGTGCCGTGGTGCAGGAGCGCGTTGACCAGGGCGGCGAGGCCCTGTTCGTGCCGGGGGTCCCGGGTGTACGGGGCGACGGCCCAGCCGAACAGCCAGACGGTGCGCTTGACGATGCCGTCGTCGAGGGCGGCGCGGTGGCCCGGGCGGGAGCGGTCGGACCGGTAGACGTAGAGCCGCTGCCGCAGGACCTCGGCGCAGAGCAGGTACTCCTCGGCCGGGTCCCGCGGGGTGCGGCGGTGGTGGAGCAGGAGGAGCAGGCGCCCGGTGATGGCGTCGGACAGGTCCTCCTCGCGCAGCAGCTCCAGCAGCGGGCCGTCACCGATGCCGTCGCTGAGGTCGAGGAGGAGGGGCAGGACCTCGCTGTTCGCGCCGGGGTGGTGGAGGGCCCGGTGCAGGTCCTGGAGGGAGGGTTTCGGCGGGGCGGTGGGCGGTGCGGTGTAGACGCCCTGGTCGTCGGGGTCCTCGGGGTCGTCGACGGGGCCGGGTGCCGACAGCGGTACGTGCCGCTCCGTCGGGGCGGGGGCGGGGGCGGGACCGGGGGCGGTGTGCCGGTCGGGTCCGGGGTGCGGACCGGGGGCGTACCCGGTCCGGTCGTCGTCGTGGACGGGGCGCTCGTCGGGGCGGACGGGGCGCTCCTCGTCGTGGACGGGCCGCTCGTTCTGCCGGTCGGTCCGCAGACTCTCCGGTCGCGGCGGCTTCGGGCGTTCGGGCTTCGGGCGTTCGGGCTGGGTGCGTTCGGGCTGTGGGCGGCTGCCGGCCGTGGTACCGAGGAGGCGGGCGAGGCGGGGCAGGCGTTGGTCGGCGGGCCAGGTGGCGGCGTCGTGCAGGGCCCTCCCGTTGAGCTCGGGCAGGCCGGGCACCTTCGGCAGGGGGCGGTCCAGGCAGCGTTCGACCAGGCGGGCCGCGAGGTCGTGGGCGAGGTCGGGGTCGGGGCGGCGCGGGTCGACGCGGGAGCGCGGGTGCTGCCGGCCGGAGTCGGTGGTCCAGTCGGTGACCCAGGTGACCAGCAGGTCGTGGCGGTCCGTCACGTCGTAGGTGGCGAAGGTCCACGGCTGGGGGAGCCAGGCGCGGCCGAAGATCTCGTGCAGGCCCTTGATCACCGCGGTGGACCGGTTCCGGTCGGGCCAGTCCGGCAGGGCGTCGGCGCGCAGGGACAGCCGGGCCCCGGGGCTGCGCAGCAGGGCCGCGGTCGCGGCCGTGAGCGCGTCGGCGACCTCGGCGATCTCGGCGATCAGGTCCGGCGTGTGGGCCCTCGCCTGCCGGGCGGCCTCGCGCAGCCGGTCGTACTCGACCCGCCGGCGCAGGCCGGTGGCGTGCTCGGCGAACCGCTGGTCGCCGAGCGGCCAGGCGTGCAGGTCCAGGGTGAGCCGGGGACCGAGCAGGACGCGGTCGCCGAGCAGCAGGTGGCAGGCGGTGTTGGGCCGCCCGCCCGCGTCCGTGGTCGGCCAGCGCCGGATGACGGCGGCCTCGCCGCGCTTGGTGAGGGTGCGGACCAGGCTGGGGCGCACCGCGCCGTCCACCCGGAGCAGCGGGGCGAGTTCGCGGGCGAGGTCGTCGGCGCGCTCCTGGGGGCAGGACCAGGCGGCGGCGGCGATGCCGGAGCCGCGGCGCCCCTGGTTGCCCGTCCAGCGGAACACGATCTGGTCGACGGAGTCGTCCGGTTCGGTGGAGCTCATCGGGCGGCCTCCGTGCCGGTGCGGCCGTCGGCCAGGTCGATGATGCCGTGCATCGCGAGCAGCGAGATCAGCGGCTCCAGCACCCGCTGCGCCCGGACGCCGCGCGGGTAGCGGCTGTCCTCCTGCCGGCCGCCGGTGGCGGAGGCGATGTGCATGGTGCAGTGCAGGGCGGTGTCGAAGGGGCGCAGCCAGGCCTTCCCGGCGTGGCGGTGCAGCAGCGCGTACACGTCGCGGCTCTCCTCGTAGAGCCGTCGGCGGCTCAGGGGGACGGTGCCGGGCTCGGTCAGCCAGCGGTCGACGGGGGGCTCGGAGCGCAGCAGGTCGGCCTTGGCGATCACGACCGCCGACGGGACGGTCAGGTACGGGCCGGTCCGGGGGATGCGGTCCAGGGCGGTGGCGAACGCGGGGTCGCCGTCCCGGTTGACGTGCAGGCCGAGCGCGGTGCGGATCTCGTCGAGCTGGGGCAGGGGCATGGCGAGGGTGGGGTCGACGACGAAGACCAGGGCGTCGATGCCGAGCAGGAAGCGCAGCAGGGCGTCGGTGCGCAGCAGGTCCTCGCCGGCGAGGTCGAAGAACGCCAGCGGGCGGACCCGGCCGCGGGCGTCGGTGATCAGCAGGGACTCGACGAAGCGGGCGGACTCGCTGTTGCCGAGTCCGGCGGTGTGGGCGATCACGTTGCCGTCGCGCAGCGGCACCACGCGGTCGTTGAGGAAGGTGGCGTGCTGCTCCGGGTTGACGGACTGCCAGCTGACGCCGTACGGCTTCAGCCGGTCGTCGGCGATCTCGGCGATCATCTGGGTCAGCAGGTGGCTCTTCCCGGTGTTGGACTGGCCGATCATGGCGACGGTCAGCGGGCGCCCGTTGGTCAGGTAGGGCACCGGGATGTGGTGGGGCGGCGTCGCCTGGTTGCCCGGGCAGAGCTGGAAGGCTCCGCGCAGCTCGTCGGCGACCAGCCGGGAGCTCTGCTGCTCGGTGTAGGTGTACGGCTGGAGCTCCTGGACGGCGTCGGGGGCGTAGAGCGCGCCCGGGTCGAAGCGGAGGTGTTCCAGGCAGTAGGGGCAGAGCACGCCGTCGCTGTGGTGGTCGGTGGCCTCCGCCCCGTAGGGGGTTCCGTACGACTCCGCAGCCTCGTTCGGCCGCGCGCCGTCCGCTCCGGGTCCGCCGGGCGGGTCGCCGCCGGCGGCGCGCTTGAGGGAGACGGTGTGGTCGAACGCGGTGCGGTGCGGGGCGAGGCCGTCGCCGCCGACGGTGCGGCCGGCGGTCGTCCCGTGGTCGGGCGCGAGCAGGCCGAGGAGCGCGGCCGGGGTGGGCCGGTCGACGGCGCGGGCGGCGAACGAGGACCGCATGGTGTGGGCGAGCGAACGGTGGTCGGCCAGGTCGGCCGGTTCCCGGTCGGGGTCGCCGGCCCGCCCGGTGACCAGGCGGTACATCACCTGGGCGGTGCTCCACAGGGTGTCGCGCGGGTCGCTGTACCCGCTGCCCCCGCGCAGTTCGGGCGAGGCGTACGGCGCGGGGCCGCGCGGGGTGCGGGGCCGGCCGGTGTGGGCCACCGCGTCCAGGCCCCACAGCTGGACGGACCGGCCGTCCCAGCGGACGGTGGACGGGGTGACGCCCTGGTGGACCAGGCCGAGTTCGGCGAGCAGCGCGGCGGCGGCGACGAGATCCCGTTCGACGGTGCGCAGTTGGGTGCCGGCGAGGCCGTGCAGCCGCTCGGCCGGGTTGCCGCGCGGCGGCCGGTAGAGGACGAACGGCTCGGCCACGTCCAGGTCGTAGCCGATCACCACGGGGAAGAGCCGGGCGGCGTCGGTGCCCCCGAAGGTGCGGTGGAGCCGCAGGGCGGTCGCCGCCTCGGTGTCGAGCGCGTCGCGGGCGGCCTCGGTGGCGCCGGACTCGTCGGAGGCGGCGGCCCGGACCTGGACGCACTTGACGGTGCCGTCGAGCAGGGCGTTGCGCATCCGGGGGGCGCCCCGGGCGGGGCCGGACGGGTCGGGGCCGAACCTCGCGGTGGCGAGCCGGCGCCGCCCGGCCGGGGTCAGGAACGGCAGGTCGACGCCCTTGCGCCGGCCGGGGTCGTCGGCGTTCCGCGGGTGCGGGCCGGACCCGGTGGTGCTCACCACTGCTCCTCCTCGTCGTACGGGGAGACGTGCCGCTGCCGGACCGTCTCGACCACCCCGGCACGCAGTGCGGTCAGCCGCAGCCGCCCGGCGTAGCGGCCGGCTGCCGTGCGGACCTCCCGGCCCTCCTCGGCGGCGCTCCCGACCGCGTCCTCGCGGGCGGCTTCGGGGGCGAAGCGGATCAGGGCGACCGCGTCGGGGTTGCGGCTGAGCAGGTCCAGCTGCTCGGCCGAGTTCAGTTGCAGCAGGCCCTGGCCGTCCTGGTCGGGGCCGATCGGGTCGGCGGCCCGGCGGATGTCGATGCCGAGCAGCCCGGACGGGCCGCTGCGCACCCGGTGCGGGGCCGCGAACGGCGGGGCGGGCAGGACGTCGTTGCGCCGCAGGTGGTCGCGGGCCACCGCGAGCAGCTCGCGCACCCGCTCGGCGATCCGTTCCTGGGCGGCCTCGCCGGCGTGGCCGCGTTCGACGGCCCCCCAGTACGGCTCCAGGGCGGTCAGGGTGGCGTCCGTCAGGTCGCCGGCCAGGGTCGGCACCAGGTCGGGGCCGCCCTTCGCCTCGCCGCGCTCCAGCCAGCGCGGGCCGGCGGCGGGCCGGGCGCCGCGGGGGACGGTGGGGCCGGCGGCCGTCCGGCCGCTGCCCACCCCGGACGGGACGCTCGTCCAGGCGTGGTCGTCGGGGTCGTCGTACCCGTCCCGGTCGCCGTATCCGTGCGGGTCGTCGTCGTACCCGTCTCGGCCGCCGTACCCCTCTCGGGCGCCGTGGTCGTCGAGGTCGTCGTACCCCGGCGGGTCGTCGTAGCCGTCCCGGTCGCCGTACCCCTCGCGGTCGCCGTACCCGTCCCGGTCGTACCCCTGCGACGGGTCCGGGAACTCGTCGTCGGCGGTGCGGCCGAGCCAGTCGTCCTCGCTCTCCGCGGCGGCCTCGGGCCGCTCGGCGGCGAGGTCGCGGGTGGCCTCCTCCGCGGCGGCGGCCGCGGTCGCCCGCAGCACGCCGACCACGGACAGCGCCGCGTCGGCGCAGTAGCGGCGCTCCTCGATCGCCCAGAACTCGCGCAGGGCCCGGGAGAGCAGCTCGTCGAGGCCGTTCAGCTCGTCCTGCAGGGGCGTGATGCCGCGCTCCAGGCCCCACCGCTGCGCGTGGTCGTGCCAGGTGCGCAGCAGCAGCCAGCCGCCGAGGCCGAGGCCGGCCAGGAGCCCGACCGCGCCCGCCCAGGGCGGGAGTCCGGTCGCGGTGGCCGTGGCGGCCGCCGCCGCGGCCCCGAGGAGGGCGGCCGGGCCGAACCGGCCGATGTCGGAGGGCCGGCCCGGGCCCCCGGGCAGCCGGAGCACGGCGACCAGGACGCCCACGACGAGCAGCACCGGGACGGTGAGCGCGGCCGGCAGCGCGGGCCAGGTCCAGAGCCCGCCGAGCGCGCCGGCGAGCCCGGTCGCGGCCAGGACGCCGGGGCCGGGCGGGTCGGGCGGCAGCGGACGGTCGTGCGGGCCCCGGTGCTCCCGCAGCCGGTCGAGCTCGGCGAGCAGCGGGGCGTTGGACAGCGGCTGCACGAGTTCGGCGAGCAGCGCGAACCGCTGGGCCACCGAGCGCAGCGGCAGCCCCTCGCGGAGCAGCCCGGTGGCGAGGCCGCGCAGGCTCTCGCCGATCCGTTCGCCGGTGGTGGTGGGCGGGTCCACGGCGACGCCCAGGCGGGCCAGTCGGGTGGCGGACTCGGCCGCCGGCTGGGTCCCGGCGGTGCCGCCGTCACTGCGCAGCACCTCGCCGACCAGGTTGCCGTACCGGTCGAGCGCCTGCCGGCCGCGGTCGAGCGCGGACTCCAGCTCGCGCCGGCCGGCGCCGGTGAGCAGCCCGGCCGGGCCGCCGAGCGTGACCAGTTCGGCCTCGGCGTCGGCCAGCGCGCCGACCACCTCGTGGTACGCGCGGGACGCCTCGCCGCCGTCGACCCGCCGTCCGGGGGTGCCGGTGGTGGCGCCGGCGACCAGCCCGGCGAGGGTGGTGGGCAGGTCGCCGCCGGTGAGGGCGGTCGGGCCGGCCGGGGCCGCGGTGTGCGAGCCGGCGAAGCGGAGCAGGGCCTCGCTCCAGGCCTGGCCGCGGACCTCGGGGGAGAGGCCGTGCTCCAGCACGCGCAGCGCCGGGGCCGCCACCCCGTCGGGCAGCGAGCCGAGCAACTCCAGTGCCTCGTCGAACAGTTCGGGAACGGAGAGGAGGTCGACCAGCACCGCCAGGGCCTGCGGGTCGGTGGGTCCGTCCGGGTCGTCGGCGCCGTGGCCGGCCTGCAGGTCGCCGGCCCAGATCAGGCCGGCCTCGGGCGCCCGCAGGGTGGCGGGCCGGACCAGCCGGCGCTCCGCCGGGTAGCCCTCGGCGGGGTACGCGGGCAGCCCGCCCACCAGGAGGCAGAGCACCCGCACCCGGCCGGGCGTGCGGTAGCCCATGACCTGCTCGAACCGGGTGCGGTGCTCGTCGAGCCCGGCCGGGGTGTCGACCACCAGGAAGCGCTGGTCGTGCGGTTGGGCCAGGCCCTGCGCCGCGAGCCGGGTCGCGACGGCGGTCCGCAGCGCGGCCGGGTCGTCGCCGGCGAGTTCGTCGCTGCGCAGGTCGAGGTGGACGACCGGGGCGGGCAGCGGGAGTGGCGTGCTCACGCGGGCTCACCGTCCCGGCGCTCCGAGTCCGGCCGGTCCGGCTTCTCCCAGGAGTACCGGCCGCCCGGCCCGTCCGAGGGGTCCCGGTCGGCGCCGGGCGCCGGGCCGGGGTCCGAGGCCGGGGCTGCGGGGCGGTCCCAACCCCAGTCCGACGTACGGTCGGAGGAACGGTCGGACGGCCGGTGGGACGACCGGCCGGTGCCCGCGGTCCACTCGCCGTCGCGCGCCGTCCCGGGCCGGTCGGCGCGGTCGGTGCGGTCGCCACGGTCGGTGCGGTCGGCGGGCTCGTCGCGGTCGGTGCCGTCGCGGTGGCCGCGGCCCGTGCCGTACGCGTCGGCGCGCCCCCGGCCGTCGTAGCCGTCGTCGTACCCGCCGGTGCTGCGGACCCGGCGGTCGGTGTCGTCGTCGTACCCGCCGGTGCTGCGGACCCGTCGGTCGGTGTCGTCGTCGTACCCGCCGGTGCTGCGGACCCGTCGGTCGGTGTCGTCGTCGTACCCGCCGGTGCCGCGGACCCGTCGGTCGGTGTCGTCGTCGTACCCGCTCGCGCCGCGGTTCGGCCGGTCGGCGGCCCCGTCGTACCCGTCCCGGAGGTCACCGTCCCGGCCGCCGTACCCGTCCCGGCCGCCGCCGTACCCGCGCCCGGTGCTGCGGTCGCCGCGGTTGTCACGGTCCGCGCGGTCGTCGCGGCGGGCGCGCGGCTCGGGCCCGGTCGGGTCCCAGCCGGGCCTGCGGCCGTCCAGGCGGTCGGCCGGGCGGGCGGTGCCGAAGTCGTCCTCCTCGCGCACCGGGGGGACGCGGGTGCCGTGCCCGCCGTACACGTCGTCGTCGACGTCCTCGGCGGCGCGCGGGGTCAGCTCGCCGCGCTGGATGACGTCCAGCAGTGTCTCCAGGTTGGGCTGGACGGCCCGCTGGTCGTTGAACTCCAGCTTCAGTGCGGCCGGCAGGGTCTCCGCCCAGAACTGCCACAGCGGGCGGAACCACCCGTCGACCCGCTCCCCGCCGATCTCGCGGCGGGAGGTGAGCATCCGCCGCTGCTGCGGCGCGATCTGCTCGACCAGCCGGACGAACAGCGGGTCCGGCCGGCTCGCGGACCGGGTCAGCCCGGCCGGGCGGGCCGCCATCAGCCGGCTGCAGTAGTCCTCCACCGTCCGCTCGTCGTCCAGCACCGTCCACCGCTCGTAGGCGCGCAGCAGTTCGGCCCAGCTGGAGACGCCGTTCTGCTGCTCGCCCAGCCGCAGCCGTACGCCCGGCACGTCCACCCCGCGGTCGCGGAACAGCCGCAGCCGGATCAGGTACGGCGACTCCTCGGGCCCGTCCAGCACGTCCACCTGCCCGTTCCAGAGCAGGCTGAGCAGCCGGTGCAGGATGAGCCGGCGGTCCGCCTCCGTGGAGACCAGCCAGTCGTCGCGGTGGCCGAGGCGCTGGCGCCAGCGGAGTACGTCGTCGCTCTGCTCGTGCTCCTTCGCCTTCGCCCACTGGCGGAGCATCTTGCGGGCCTCGGGCACCTGGGTGAGGCTCATCTCGCTGCGGAACAGCACGACCGTGATCGACTGCGTCTCGACCCCCCGGAACTCCGCCCGGGCGTCCTTCGGCAGCCGCAGCGCCTTGCGCAGGAAGTCCTCCACGTCGTCGGCGGACTTCACCCGCGGGTAGGTCACCAGCGCCTTCAGCGGCCCGGTGCCCTCCGGCACGAACCCGGCCGGCAGCAGCCCGGCCAGCTTGCGGCCGAACTGCTCCAGCGCCTCCTTGCTGACCTGCTCGGCGTCCTCCGAGCTGCCGGCCGCCGCGGCCAGCAGCACGCCCATCGCCGGCAGCAGCGGACGCTCCTCCAACTGCTGCCCGCTCTCCGCGAACAGCCGCTTGACGCCCGCCTCCACGGCCGCCTTGACCTCGCCGACCGCGCTGTCGGGGTTGCGCCGGCTCAGCGTGTTGGCGGAGCGCCACTCGTCGCCGCCGACCAGCCGCATCAGCAGGGCCGCCTCGTCCTCGGTCTCGGGCAGGCCCTCGCGGGCGGTGAGCCGGGCGACCAGGTCGTCGTAGAAGTGCATCAGGTCGCGCTGCGGCGGCAGCAGGTACGAGACGCCGGTGCGGTCCTCGTACAGCGTCTGGGACTGCTCGGCGAACGCCCGCGGCTCGTCCTTGGCGTGGTTGCGGAAGGCCGTGGCGAGCCGGGAGACCTCGGTGTCCAGCGCCCGGGCGGTCGGCTCCCAGCGCTGCTGCTGGCTCTTCCAGCCCTCGTGCCACAGCTGGCGGCTGCGCCAGCGGTACCAGGCGTCCTGGGCGCGCAGGACGGCCTGGACGTCCTCGTCGCCCCAGCGCGGCTGGGCGAGGCCGCCCATCCGGCGCCGGATCCGCGGGACCGGCGGCGGCTGCTCGTGGGTGCCGGGCGGCAGCGGGGGCGTGTGGGTGCGCTGGTCGAGCATGCCGAGGAAGCCCAGCCGGGCGAGGTCGTTGGCGTCCTGCGGCTCGCCCCGCACGATCCGCTGCACGGTGAACGGGTCGACGCTCGCCAGCAGCCGGTCAACCGCCCGGCGGGGCGCGAAGTCCTTGGCCATCTCGGCCGTCCTGGCGGCCACCTGGCGGGCCAGGTTGGCGAGTTCGGACTGCATGTCGACGAGCCGGGCGGCCAGCCCCGCCTCGATGGCCGAGCTGCCGCGCGGCTCCGGGGCGGGCGGCTGGATCTCCAGGACGGGCCGCAGCAGCAGTTCCTCCAGTCCGGAGTCGGTGAACATCTGCTTCACCAGCTCCTCTGCGGCGCGGACCGGGCGGTGCGCGCGGTCGTCGAGCCGGTCGACCGAGGCGTGCAGGATGCGGCCGGACACCAGCGAGGCCAACTCGTCCACCGGCGCGGTCATCGAGGCGACCAGGCTGGTGGAGACCCCGCACCGGCCGATGCCGGACGGCGCGTTGGCGGCCCGCTGCACGCCGCGGTTGATGAAGCTCGCGGCGAAGGTCTGGTAGTCGTCGTCGGCCCGGGTACGGACGGCGCGGCCGTCGCCGAGTTCGGTGCCGATGAGCGACATCACCAGCGACACCATGGAGCGGCGCAGGTCGTCCGGGCGGATGCCGGCGGTGCGGTTGAACAGGAAGGCGGTCGGCAGGATCCCGGTGCGCAGCCGGATCGGGGCGGTGTGCGGGTAGCGGATGCGCAGCGTCAGGTCCTCGTCGAGGTCGCCGAGTTCGGCTCCCTCGACGGGCGCGTTCTGCTCGTCCACCAGGCGGAAGAGGTCGACCAGGGCGCGGGCCGAGTTCAGCTCCGCCTCCCGGCCGCCGCCGTTCGCCGCCGGGAACGCGGAGGGCATCACGACCAGCGGGTAGATCTTGACGCCGTCGAAGCCCTTCTCCCGGAAGGCGTGGTTGATCAGGTAGAGGTAGTCCAGGAAGATCCCGGCGCCGGTGCCGCCGGCGACGGAGAACGCCACGAAGACGTCGCAGCCGTTGACCGGGCCGCCGCCGAGCTGGCTGAGCATCCCGCCGGAGCGGGCGAGCGCGTCGATGGCCTGCATCAGCGGCTCCACGACCGGGTCCAGGCCGCCGCGCAGGGTGCCGAACAGACCTGCCCGGCCGACGGTCGGGAGCTGGCCGGCGCCGTTCTTCAACGGGACCACCCGGGGCTCGTTCTGCCGCGGCGGCAGCCAGGCGGCGGTCTCCTCGGGCAGGCTGGCCCGGAGCATCTTGGTGACGTCCGGCGAGCTGTCGAAGTTCGGCAGCAGGTCGTGGGTGGAGCGCGAGGTGCGGCTGAACGCGGGGCGCAGCGCCGGGGCGGCGGTGGCGTGCGGCAGGCGCGCCAGGTCGGTCTCGCTGAAGTCGGCGTAGACGAACTGCAGGCAGTCCGGCAGCTGGTAGGGGGCCATGGCGCCGAGACCGGTCAGCGCCGTGCCGTCGGGTCCGCAGAGCTCGGCGCGCAGCCGCCGGTCGAGTTCCGCGCCGACCAGGCCGCCGGTGCCGCCCAGGCCGACGAACAGCATCGGCTGGAAGATCTTCATGGGTTCCGCCTCCATCCGGCCGCGCGGCGCGGCCGGTTCGGGTGTCGGGTGGGACGAGGGGGACGTGGGGGACGAGAAGGACGAGGGGCCGAGCGATGGGTGCCGGAACGGGCCACCGGAAGTCGGGCCAGAAGAAGTCGGGCCACCGGAAGCCGGGCCGTGGGACGTCGGGTCACAGGTAGTCGGACGGCGGCGTGGTCTGCTCGTTCGGGAAGGTCCGGCCGCCGGGCCTCGGTGGCGGTGTGCCCGGACCGGGGCGGCGGCCCGCGCCGAGCGTCAGGCTCAGGCCCTCGGCGAGCGGCACGGGGCTGCCCGCGACGAGCCGGGACGGGTTCCGGCGGCGGACCTCCAGCAGGGCGCCGCCGTCCTGGCTGCGCTGCACCCGGTACGCGCCGCCGGGCCGGCGGACGATCCGCGGGTGCGGGCCGCCGACGCCGCTGACCTCGAACTCGTACCAGCCGCGGGACCCGGCGGAGGCGGTGTGCCTCCCGAGTTCGCGGCCGCGGTCGTCCAGCAGGACCAGCTCCAGTCCGGCCGGGGAGCGGCGGGCGCCCGTGATCCGGGACCGGACCAGCAGCGCCAGCACGGCGGCCACCACGAGGGCGCCGAGCAGCAGCAGCGCCCACCACCACTTCTCCAGGAAGGTCGGCGGAGGGGTGACGGCGACCGACAGCGGGGTGTCGGTGACCACCCGGTCGCGGTCGGAGCCGTCGACGACGGAGACCTTGCCGCCCACCGTGACGCCGTCGTCGCCGAACAGGCGGCCGAACGCCTTGCGGTCGCCCGCGGTCAGCGTGACGTCGACCGTGCGGGACTCCTTGGGCGCCAGGGTGATCGTGCCCGGGGACAGCGTCAGCAGACCGGGGGCGACGTCGGTGACGGCCAGGCGCAGGGTGTGCGCCGCCGTGTCGTCGTTGCGTACGGTCAGGGTGCCCTCGAACGACTCGCCGGGGTGGACGCGGTGGTCGCCGTTCAGCGAGAAGGTCGCGGTGACCAGCGGCACCGCGGGGGAGATCACCGAGTTGAACGGGCGGTTCTGGTCGGCGGTCAGACCGGACGCGGTCAGCGTGCCGGAGGCCGTGATCCGGCCGGTGGCGCCGGCGGGGACGGTGACGGTCCCGGTGAAGGTGGCGTCGCCGCCCCGGGCGTCCGGGGCCGCGCCGTCGTCGACCAGCTCGACCGGGACGGGCGGGAAGCCCTCGCCGGTCAGGACGGAGCTGACGCCGAGGCCCTTGAGGTCCTGCTGGTCGGCGATCTCCAGGCCCTTGCGGGTCTGCAGCTTGACCGTCACCGTGGCCTTCTCGCCGGCCCGCGGCGACGGCGGGTTCAGCGTGATCGAGCTGTTCAGGGCGCCGCGCCAGAGCACGCTGACGCTGGCCAGCTGCGACCGGTGGCCCTCGGGGGCGTCCAGGTGGACCCGCCAGGTGCCCGGCATCGGGTCGGTGATGCGCAGCGACTCGACGGCCTTGTCCCGCCCGGAGAACTCGAACGACGAGTCCGGGTCGGACCCGGGGCCGGTGATCTCGCGGCCGCCGGGGTCGAAGTAGGTCGCCTTCACCAGCGGGTCGCCCTTGTCGACCACGATGCTGCCGACGGTCGCCAGCGGGGAGATCCGCACCGGCAGGTCGACCGGCGGGCGACCGGTCTTCACTCCCTCGGTCCGCAGGCAGTGGGCGGCGGCGAAGGCCGCCTCCAGCGCGGCTCCGACCTCGCCCGAGTCCTTGACCACCGAGGCCCGGGGCGTGGCGCCGGGGAGGCTGACGCAGCCCTCCTGGAACCCGCCCGCGGCCATCCGGTCCAGGGCGGCCCGGTCGGGCTCCGCACCGAAGCCGAGCGGCCAGATCTGGACGCGGGCGGCCCTCGCGGCGGCCAGCGCCTCCGCCAGTGCCTTCTCGCCGGCGGCCACCCGGTGGCTCGGATCGCCGTACGCGGGACTGTCCTTGACGTCCAGCTTGCCGTCGGTGAGGAGGAACAGCACCCGCGGGACGGCGGGGTCGGTGGAGGTGGTGAGCCGGCTGACGCCCTGGAGGACGGCGCTCGGGAAGTCGGTGCCCTGGCCCTCGGCGGGGGTGCGGCTGTGCAGCCCGGCGGCGCAGACGCCGATCCGGTCGCGGCCGGCGGCGTCCAGGACGGTCGGCGGGCAGACCTCGTCCACCGGGTGCTGACCCGGTCGGTCGGCGCTGGCGAAGCCGAAGATGCCGACCGTCGAGGCCGGGTGGAGCTCGCCGAGGGCGATCCGGACGGCGGCGGCGCGCTCGCGTTCGAGGTCGGCGGGTTCGAGGCTGCCGGATTCGTCGACGGCGACGGCGTAGTTGACCGGGCCTATCGCGCCCGCCGGAGTCCCGGGTGTTCCGGGTGCGGCTGCTCCGGCTGTCGGTGTCCCGGGTGCGGGTGTGCCGGCGGCGGGCGGTGCGGGCGACGGGTCGTCGGCGACGGCCGGACCGGTCGGCAGGCCCGTGGTCAGCAGGGCCGCCGCGACGACGGACGCGGCTCGCCCGAGGCCGCGCCGCGGTCGCCGGGGCCGGGTCGTGGCCGCCGGCGGGCGCCCGCGGGTGGGCGTGAGGGACAGGTGGAGCACCGTCATCTCCTCCGGATCAGGGTGCGTGCTTCCGGCCGGCCGGCACGGGCCGGCCGGAAGTCGGCGGATGGGGGGCGGGTCGGGTGGGCTCAGGCGAGCAGCACCCCGGCGGTGGTGAGGACGGCGCCGGGCGCCAGACAGCCGACGCCCCAGCGGATCCAGCGGTACTTGGCGGCCAGGATCGCGCTGACGTCGACGGCCTGGACCAGCAGCCAGCCGACCGGGTCGCGACCGGCCGCCGTCACCCGGTCGGCCAGCGCCGGCCGGCCACCGGCGGGCAGCAGGTCGCCGAAGTAGGTGACGGCCTCCCGGTCGCGCTGGGTGCCGGTACGGGGCAGGATCGCCCGCACCAGCGCCACGGCGCCGGCCGCGCAGAGCACACCGCCGAGCGCGAGCAGGACGACGGCGGGCCAGGTCGGGCGGCCGTCCGGCCAACTGCGGCCGAGCAGCAGGGCCGGCAGGCCGAGGGCCGCGGTGAGCAGGATCGACGCCTTGGTGTCGGCCCGGCCGATGTCCTCGCGGACCGCGGCCAGCAGGCGGTCCGCGACGAAGCGGGTCTCGTCGGGGGCCGCCGGGGGCGTCGTGGGCGTGGCGGTGTCGGGTACGGGTGTGGGTGCGGGCGGAGCGGTGGTGGGCCGGGTGGCCGGTGCGGTGGTCGGCCCGGTGGTGGCGGCGGACCCTGCGGGCGGCGGCACGGGGGTGGCACGGCTCTCGGTCATGCGGTCACCGACCTCCGTCCGGTGACCACGACCGGTCGTCGTCCCGGCGGTCCCCGGTCGACGGCCGGCCGGCGTCCCGGTCGTCGCGGTCCGTCCGTCCACCGCGGTCGTCCGGGGCCGGGCCGGTGTCCCAGTCGTCGAACGCCTCGCTGGGCCGCCGGCGCGACCGGGTGGCGGCCGGGGCGTGCCGGGGCGCCTCCGGGTCGGTGTCCAACCAGGCAGGGGTGTAGGGGCGTTGACCGTCGTCGAGCGCGTCGGCGGGGCCGCGGCCCCGCCGGGGCTCGGACCGGCGCTCGGACCAGGGGTCGTCCCACCGGCCGCCGCCGCCGTCCCGCTCGGTGCGCCGGGCGCGGTCGGCGGAGTCGGTGCGGTCAGTGCGATCGGCCCTGTCGGTGCTGTCGGCGGAGTCGGTACGGTCGGGCGCGGGGTACCCGTCGTCCCAGGGGTCGTTCCACTCGGGGCGGCGCTCGTCCCGGCGGTCGCGGCGCTCGTCCCGGCGGTCGTCCGCGTCGTACCGCCCGCCCTGCCTGCCCCGGTCGTCCCGCTCGCCCAGGCGGTCGTCGTGGCGCCCGGCGGGCCGCTCGTCCCCGCGGTCGTCCGGGGCGTCCTGGCGCCCGCCGGCCGGGAGTTCACCGCGTCGGGGCGCGGACCGTATCGGCGGCCGGCCGAAGCTGCCCTCGACCCGGTACCCCCCGGTGCCCAGCAGCTCCCGGACCTGGCTCTCCAGCTCCGCGGACTGGATCACCCCCTTCTCGACCAGGTCCAGGGTGTGTCCGAGCAGTTCCCGCTTGTCCGCGCGGGCCTCCTGGCGCAGCAGTTCCATGAAGGCACGGGCCTCGCCCGGGTCGTCGGCGAGCATGAAGCAGATCTGGCTCCACTCGCCGCCTTCGAGCATCACCCGGAACTTCTGCATCCGCAGCTGGAGCAGTTCGCCGGAGCGGTGCTCGCCCGTCAGCGTGTGCACGTGCTCCCGCTCGGCCATCGTCCCCCGGTGGTCGTCGTCCCTGACCTCCTCGGCCTGGGTGATGGTCTTGCGGTCCACGGTGAAGCGGACGTACAGCTCCGCGCGCAGCCCGAGGTCGTAGCCCAGGTCGTCCCACTGGCCGTTGCGGCAAGCGGACTTGACGGCGCGGTCGGCGTCGGCTGCGGCGGTCACCGGGTAGCCGGCGCAGACTCCGCGCAGGCGCTCGGTGAGCGGGGCCCGCAGCCGGACGGCGACGTTCGTGACCTGCTCGTCCACCACCTTGAGGTAGTCGGTGACCGTCCACTGGACGTCGACCTCGACCTCGAAGAACGTGGTGCCGCCGGCCGCCGGCACCTGGAGCGACAGCCGGGTGACGTGGGTGCCCCGCGCCACCTCGCAGACCGTCACCGGGCGGGCCATGAACGGGCGGCCCACGTGCTCGTCGCCCATCGCGGTGACGACGCTGTGGCCGCCGTTGCGGTAGAAGACCACCAGCGCGATGCCGGCGCCGGGCCGCTGGATGCCGCTCTCCGGGCGCGGGTACTCCTTCAGCAGCGGGCCCGCGGGGTGCGCCGCCGCCCCGGCCCTGCCGGGGGACTTCGGGGCGGGCTTCGGGTCGTCCGTCATCGTGCCTCCTCCTCGGTGCCCCGGTGGCTCCGGTCCGGTCGGCCGTGGGTCGGCCGGCTGTCGCGCTGCCGGCCGTGGTCCGTTCGGTCGCGGTCCGGTCGGTCGCGGTCCGGGCGGTCCCCGGCGGTGGGACGGTCGGGGCCGGTGCCGCCCGGGGCGGGCCGGCCGCTGGTGGCGAGGTGCCAGAGCCGGCGGGCCGCCGCCGTCTCCAGCGGGTCGTCGGGGTCCTTCATCATCCGGCGCAACAGCCAGTCCAGGAGCTGTCGTTCGCGGTCCTCGGCGAGCAGCGGCGGCAGCAGCGCCGCCAGACCGCGCCGGGTGTCCGGGCCGCCCTCCGGCCCGCCGTCCTCCTCGGCGACGCCCCCGCGCAGCCAGTACTCCAGGCAGTCGACGGCGGCCTCGTGCGAGCGCGGGGTGCGCAGCGCCGTCCACATCAGGTCCGCCAGCGCCCCGGCCCGGTCCGGTCGGGCCGCCGCGAGGGCCAGCGGCAGCGGCCAGTCCAGGAGGTCCGCGAGGTCCGGTGACGCCTCGCCGTCCCACACCTCGCCGACCGTCGTCAGCGCCAGCCGGACGGTGGTGAGCAGCCCGAGGTCCTGGTACGGCACCCGGCGGTCCGCCGTCCACGCGGCGATCCGGCGCAGCACGTCGCGGTCGTCCGGACCGGACAGCAGCCGGACGGCGCTGTGCGAGGCGAGCGGCGCCTGGTCGTCGTCCTCGTCGGCGCCGATCCGGGCCAGCCGGTCCAGCGCCTCCCCCACCGGGGCGATGTGGCCGAACCCGAGCGCCATGGCGGCGGTCCAGCGCAGCCGGGACGATTCGGAGCCCGCCCAGTCCCGGACGAGCGCCCGGACGGCGGGCCGGTGGCTCTCGTGCCGGGCGGTCTGGTCGAGGACGGCGGCGGCGAACGCGCGCCGCTGGGTGGCGGGCGCGACGGCCATCGGGCGGACCAGCTTCTCGTAGCCGGTGGCGAAGTCCCGGGCGCACAGCTCACCGGCGGCCAGCGCCGCCCGCACCCACACCTCGGGCCGCGGGTCGTCGGCGAGCTGCCGCATCCAGCGGACCACCGGCCCGCGGGCCGGGTGGTGGCGGTCCCAGACCTCGGCGAGGACGGCGGCGGGCAGCGCCGCGCCCCGGTAGCGGACGATCCGGGCGGGCGCGCCGATGCCGGCCGTCTCCACCTCGCCGGTGGTCAACTCGGCCCGCAGGAAGGCCAGGTCGGAGGTCGGGTCGTCGCAGAACAGCGGGCGGGCGGGCGCGTTCGCCGGGTCCCGGGCGACCGCGAGCTCCCAGGTGAGCAGATGCGCGGCCTCCGCGACGGTGCTGTGCGCCGAGCCGTTGAGGACGGCGAGGGCGATCCGCGACGCGGTCGGGTGCAGCACCGTCGCGGCCGAGCGCTCGCCGCTCCCGGCGCTGTCCGTGCTGTCGGCGATCTCCCGGTCGGCGCCGGCGAACCACTCCTGGGCCTGCTGCGGGGCGAAGCTGGCGCAGCCGTCCAGCAGCTCCGCGCGGGTGAGCCGGCCCAGGACGTGGGCGGCGATCAGGTCGGCGAGCAGTTCGGCCTCGGCGGGCCGGAGGTCCTCCAGGCCGACCGCGGCGCGCACCTCCGGGTCGTCGACCAACTCCTCGGCATGTCCGGACGCCCAGGCGATCCCCTCGGCGGACGTCCGGCCGGACTCCTCCGCCAGCCGTTCGGCCAGCCGGGCCCGGAGCAACTCCTCGGTGGGCGCGGGCGGGCAGATCAGCCCGTACCGGCCGGCGAGCAGCGGCGCCGCGGCGGGGCCGGCGGCGACCACCAGCACGGCGAAGGAGTTCCGGGCGGCCAGGGACGCGGCGAGCGCGTCGAGTTCGAGCTCCTCCGGCGGCAGTACCGGACGGCCGCCGCCGGACGGGAGTTCGAGCAGGTAGCCGCGCCGCCGGTCCTCGCCGTCGCGCACCAGGGAGGTCAGCCGGTTCACCGCGGTGTCGGGCGCGAGCAGGGAGACCCGGGCGGACGGCTCCGTCCCCCCGTCCGCGGCGGGCCCGTCCGTCGCCCCGGCGTCGGCCGTTCCACCGGCCGTTCCGCCGTCGGGTGCGCCGTCGCCGGGCGGTTCGGCCTCGGTGAACTCGTCGAGCAGGGCCAGCGCGGTGCAGGTCCGGCCCGTACCCGGGGCGGCGGCGAGCACCAGTACGCGCCGACCGCGCAGCGCCCGCTGGAGACCGACGTACCCCTCCGGTTCGCGGTAGATCCGGCGGACCCGCCGCAGCTCCGCCTCCGGCACCGGACCGCTGACCGGGCCGACCGCCTGCCGGCTGTCCAGGCGCAGGTGGACGTCGCCGATGTGGGCGCGGTGGAACACCGACCGGTCGAAGAGGTTGTGGTCCCCGCCGACCTGGTACGAGGAGCGGGCCGAACGGTGGGCGCGGGAGGTGGCGGCCATGCCGGTGGCGGCGCCGCCCTCCTCCTCCTGCTCGTCCAGCAGGCGGTCGCGGCTGCGCTCGCGGAAGCGGCCGGCGGCGCGCTCGCGCTCGGAGCGCTCCTGCTCCTCGCGGTCGTGCTCGGGGCGCCCTGCTTCCTCCCGGTCGCGCCCGGGTGCGCCCGGCTCGTCCCCGGCGCGGCCGGGCTGCTCGCCGGCCGGTCGGCGCGGCTCGCGGTCGGCGCGGTCCGGGTGATCGGCGCGGTCCGCGCGGCGGCCGGGGCGGTCCCGGTCGGCACGGTCGCCCCGGCCGCGCTGCTCCGGGGCGTCGGCCCGGCGCTCCGGGTGGCCCTCCGGCCGTCGGGCGGCAGGCTCGCGCGGCTCCTCGGTCCGGTGCCCGGCGGGCGTGTCGAGGGCCCTGGGCTGTTCAGCCACGGCGGCCTCCCCCGGTGGTGCGGCCGATGTGCACCGGCGCCTGGTAGGTGTTGTCGCGGTGCACCGAGAAGTCCCCGCCGACGGTGGTCCCGCCGGGCAGGTCGGTGCCGGTCGGGCCGGCGGTCCGGTCCGCCTGCTGCGGCGCCGTCTCGACGGGTGCCTCACCGGGCGTCCCGCCGCCGCTGCGGCGACCGTCGGCCGTCCCCCCGGTGGCCGGCTCCCCTGTGGCCGGCCCGTCGGCGGGCGGTTCCTCGTGGTCGCGCAGCGGGGCGGGCCGCGGTCGGCCCGGCAGCCGGATCCAGGCGGGCGCCTCGCCGTCCTTGAGCCGCAGCCGGGCGGGCGCGTAGTGCTCGGGATCGACGAAGCGGCCGCCGTGGCGGACCACCTCCCGGTACAGCGAGTCGGAGACGACCACCACCAGGTCGGCGCGGTCGCGTTCGAGCAACCGGCGTGCGGCGTCCGCGTCCGTGAGCCGGCAGGCGAGGTCCACGGCGTGGCCGCTGACCCCCTCGGCGTCGTGGGTGACCGGGCCGACGTGCAGACCGATCCGCAGCCCGAGCGGCGTCCGCAGGTCGCGGTTCACCTGGCGCAGCTGCTCGTGCACCTCGGTCACCCAGACGCCGATGATCCGCGCCGGCGGGACGGTCGGGGCGATGGTCGCCAGGATCCCGTCGCCGCGGTCCTCCCGGTGGACGACCCCGGCCGGCACCCCGGCACGGTCGAACGCCCGGTCCAGGACGGTGTAGAGCTGCCGGCGCATCCGGGTCTTGCCCGGATCGTCGTAGGAGCCGGACCGCCGGACGTCCACGCCCACCACCAGCTCGTACACCGCGTCGACCACCTGGTCGTCCACGTTCACCCCCATGGTTGTCTTCGACACGCCGTCAGGATCCGGCTCCGCACGCCGGGTTGTCTGTGGCGGTTTACACGCGCCGGGTGTTCGGTCCGGGCGCGCCTCCCGCGCGCCGTCGCGCCTCCGGCGGTTTGCCGTGCGTCTCTCGTTCGTACGGCCGTTGGTCGTGCGGTCGCTGCTCGTGCGGTCCTTGGTCGTGCGGTCGTTGGTCGTGCAGTCGTTGGTCGTGCGGCCCCCGCGCGAGCAGCAGCAGCGGTGCGGGGGCGAGGATCTCCACCCGCCTGGTACCGGTGCGCACCAGGCCCTGGTCGCGCAGGAGGCGGAGCGCCTTGGCCACCGCCTCCCGCGTTGCGCCGACGGTGGCGGCGAGGTCCTCCTGGGCCAGGTGCACCACCGCGGCGGTGCCGTCCCGGCCGGGCCGGGAGGTGGCGTCGGCGCCGGAGAGCTCGACCAGGCGGCGGGCGAGCCGCTGCACCACGGTGAGCGAGGCCAGCGCCGACCGCTCCCGGTCGGAATCCCTTAGCCGGGACGCCAGTTGGGTCATCACCTGACTGCCGACCCGGGGACTTTCGGCCAGGAACCGGCGGAACCCGTCCCCGGCGATCACCAGGGCCTCGACCGGGCCCAGCGCCTGGACCGTCGCGCTGCGCGGGCGCTGGTCCAACGCGGCCAGCTCGCCGATGAGTTCACCCGGCCCACGGAGCCCGAGGACGAGCCGGGTGGCTCCCCGGTCGATGGCCGTGAAGACCATGGACCAGCCGGTCAGGACCAGCAGGACGTGCGTCGAGCGGTCCCCCTCGGAGAGCAGGTGCTCGTCCGGCGGGAAGGTCCGCGCGGCACCGAGCGAGGTGAGTGCTTCGAGATCGTGGGCCGTGAGTGTGCGGGCGAACGGCAGGTCGCCGCCGAGCAGTCCCATGCCACCCCCCCCCTGGTGATCACCGGCGGCCCTGAACCGGCCTGACGTTGGGAGATCGTAGACCGCGCGGAAGTGGATTTTGGCCAGATTTCTCACAACGGGACTGATGTGGTAGGCGAGGGGCTCCTGAGGTGCGTGGGACGTCTTCACCATCACGTCCAGGCATTCCGTCATCATGGTGAATGCGCAGGTCAGCGCAGGCTTTGCGGCAAAGTCCGGCCTAATTCGGACACGATTCGGACATCACTTGGCAACAGTGCGGTGTACACATTCGATGCGCCGGCGTGCGCCCCGGCGCACAAATTCCAGGGAAGCTCCGAAAAGTGCGCCGGTCGGCACGCGGCGCAGGTCTTCCGTGGGGAGGCGCGCGAACCGTCGGTCGCGGTGCGCGCCGGGTGGCGGCGTCGGGCGGTCAAGAGGTGGTGAGTTCGGCGGGGTGGGGTCAGGGGTGGACGGGGCCGATCCAGCTGGTGGTGAGGGAGCGGATGGAGCGGGCGCCGCAGCGGTCGGCGGGGACGACGAGTTGGGGGCCGGTGGCTGAATGTTTGGGTGATCATCCAGCTCGGCTGCTGATCGCCGGTGTGCCGTTCCGCTCGTCCCGCCGGTGGCGCGTCGCTTCGATCGCCCTGTTGGATCGGGCGGAGCGGTGAGGGAGGGGGTGCGAGGGGGCGGGCGGGGGTTGCGTGCGGGGCGCAACCGTGCGGACCGCCGGGTTCCGGGGCCGGGTCGGGGCCGTCCGCTGGATGATCCAACAGGGAAGATGGTGAAGTCCGTCCTCGCATTTACGATGACGGAGCACACTACATCCTCGCTGATGCGAGAGTCGGGGTGGGGCGCGGAGCGCGAGGAGCAAGACGTGATCGTCGGGGATCTGCTGGAGCTGGACGACCTGCACATCGAGGTGGCCTGGGCGACGCCCGAGCTGCTCGGGCGGGAGGTCACCGGCGTGACCTCCACCGACCTCCAGGACCCGGCGCGGTACCTGCAGTCCGGTGAACTGGTGCTCACCGGACTCGTCTGGTGGCGGCCCGAGGACGCCTCCTCCGCCGCCGTCCGCTTCGCCAACTCGCTGCGCAGCGCCGAGGCGGCGGCCCTGCTGGCGGGCGAGGGCACCCACGGGGCCGTGCCCCCCGAACTGGCGGAGGCGTGCCGGCTGCACGGGATCCCCCTGCTGTCGGTACCGGCCGGCACCAGCTTCCGTGCCGTCACCGACCGGGTCTACCTGCGCCTCTGGGGCGATCTCCAGACCCTCTCCGAGGGCGCCGCGGCCGTCCCGTCGGCGGTGCGCCGCGAACTCGCCGGCCTGCTGAACGCCGGGGCCGCGCCCGCCGAGGTGCTGGCGGTGGCCGTGGCCCGGCTCGGGCTGCCCGACTGCTCGCTGCTGACCGCCGGCGGACGGGTGCTGGCCGGCGCGGTGCCCGGCCCCGGAGCGGGGCGGCCGGTGCCCGTCGGCCCGCAGGGCGGTACGCCGTTCGACGGCTGGCTGCTGTGCCCCCACCGTGCGCCGGGGCCCACCGCGACCACCGTGCTGCACGGCCTCGCCGAACTGCTGGTCCCGCTGGCCACCCGGGCCCGGGCCACCGCCGCCGCCCAGCGCCAGACGGCCGTCCGGGTGATGCACATGCTGCACCAGGGCGGCGGCCCGGCGGCCTTGGAGGAGGCCCTCGCCGCCGGCGGACTGCCCGAACGCGGCCCGCTCACCCCGGTCGTCGCGCGGATCGACTCCGGCGCGGACTCGTGGGCGGTCGCCGCCCTGGCCGAGGCGCTGCACCGGACCGGCGCGCCGTTCGTCGCCGCCCCCGACGGCCGGGGCGGGGCCACCGCGCTCTCGGCGGCCCCGGCGCCCGCGGTCGCCGCCGCGCTCCGGAGCGCCTGGCCGGAACTGCAGCGGAGACTGACGGTGCGCCAGGTCATGCGGGCGGGTGTCGGGCCGTCCGTCGCGCCGAGCGGGCGGACGTTGGCGGGCGCGCTGGTGCAGGCCCGGTGGGCGCTCGACTCGCAGCCTGCCGGGACGGTCGGCAGCAGCGGCGAACTCGATTCGCTGGAGCAGCTGTTGTGCGGGGTGCCGAGGGACGTCCGGACGGCCTTCCACCGGCGGCTGCTGGCCCCGCTCGCCGAGCACGACCGGGCGAACCCGGTCTCGCTGCTCGGCACGCTCGACACCTTCCTGCGGCACAACGCCTCGTGGTCCCGTACGGCCAGGGCGCTGAACGTCCACGTGAACACCGTCCACTACCGGATCAAACGGATCGAGGAGCTGACCGGCCGGAGCCTCACCCGCCTCGGCGACCGGATGGATCTTCGGGCGGCACTGCTGTGCGCGGAGGCGGACGGCGGGTGAGGGGTCCGGTGGGGGGAGGGGCGCATGGGGGGAGGGGCGCGTGGGGCGGACGGCTGGCGACGGGCCCTGCGTCGCTGCGGTGGTGATCGCCCCGGCCCGGTCGGTCGCCGAGGGTCGGCGAGCGGTCACCCGGCGCAACCTGGAGGGCTCCCCGGGCGCCGTCGGAACCGTCGCCGCGGCAGCCCGCCGAGCATGATCGACCGGGCCGCCCGCGGCCGCGCCCCCGCCGGGTGGCGGGGGTGGACCCCCGTCCGACGGAGGGGGCGGGCGGGGCGATGTGACGGTGCGTCAGAATCCGGCGCGCCTCGGGGGCGGGCCGGGGGAGGCCCCGCGGGCCGGTCCGGGGGCGGCCGGGGGTGTGACGGGAAACTCGCTGCTCAGGCGGGCCCGCCCGACCGGCCGGGGCGGCGCGAAGCTAGCATGGCAGCAATCGCCTAGCTCGAAAGATGGATCTGTGACTGTCAACGACGACGTGTTCACGAACTGGAAGAACCGCGAGGAGATCGCGGAGTCGATGATTCCGATCATCGGCCGACTGCACCGGGAGAGGGACGTCACCGTCCTGCTGCACAGCCGCTCCCTGGTGAACAAGTCGGTGGTCAGCATCCTCAAGACCCACCGGTTCGCCCGCCAGATAGCCGGCGAGGAGCTCTCGGTCACCGAGACGCTGCCCTTCCTGCAGGCTCTCACCGGGCTGGACCTCGGTCCTTCCCAGATCGACATCGGCATGCTCGCCGCGACCTACCGCGCGGACAGCCGCGGCCTGTCGGTCGAGGACTTCACCGCGGAGGCCGTCGTCGGCGCCACCGGGGCGAACAAGCTGGAGCGCCGCGAGCCGCGCGACGTCGTGCTGTACGGCTTCGGCCGGATCGGCCGCCTGGTCGCGCGCCTGCTGGTCGAGAAGGCGGGCGGCCTGCGGCTGCGCGCCATCGTGGTCCGCCAGGGCGGCGAGCAGGACATCGTGAAGCGCGCCTCGCTGCTGCGCCGCGACTCCATCCACGGCCAGTTCCAGGGCACGATCACCGTCGACGAGGCGACCAGCACGATCGTCGCCAACGGCAACGCGATCAAGGTGATCTACGCGAACGACCCGTCCGAGGTCGACTACACCGCGTACGGCATCGACGACGCGATCCTGATCGACAACACCGGCAAGTGGCGCGACCGCGAGGGCCTGTCCAAGCACCTGCGCCCCGGTGTCGCCAAGGTCGTGCTGACCGCCCCGGGCAAGGGCGACGTCCCGAACATCGTGCACGGCGTCAACCACGACACCGTGAAGCCGGACGAGCAGATCATCTCCTGCGCCTCCTGCACCACCAACGCGATCGTGCCGCCGCTGAAGGCGATGGACGACAAGTACGGTGTGCTGCGCGGTCACGTCGAGACGGTCCACTCGTTCACGAACGACCAGAACCTGCTGGACAACTACCACAAGGCGGACCGCCGCGGCCGTTCGGCACCGCTGAACATGGTGATCACCGAGACCGGTGCCGCCTCGGCCGTCGCGAAGGCGCTGCCCGAGCTCAAGGCGAAGATCACCGGCAGCTCGATCCGCGTCCCCGTGCCGGACGTCTCGATCGCCATCCTGAACCTGCAGCTGGCCTCCGAGACCAGCCGCGAGGACGTCCTCGACTACCTCCGCGACATCTCGCTGACCTCGCCGCTGAAGCGCCAGATCGACTTCACCACGGCGCCCGACGCGGTCTCCAGCGACTTCATCGGCTCGCGCCACGCCTCGATCGTCGACGCCGGCGCGCTCAAGGTCGAGGGCGACAACGCGATCCTCTACCTGTGGTACGACAACGAGTTCGGCTACTCCTGCCAGGTCATCCGGGTCGTCCAGCACGTCTCGGGCGTCGAGTACCCGACGTACCCGGCCCCGGCGGTCTGATCCGCGGGTCCGAGCACGGCTCACGAGGGGCGGTTCGCCCGGCACCGGACGGTGCCGGACGGCCGCCCCTCGGTCGTATGCGCCTCCGGCCGCACGCGCCCGCCCCCCGGCCGTGCGTGCGGCGTCCCTCCGTCGTGCGTCCCGCGGGGCGGGCCCCGGGGGCGGTCAGATCCAGCCCAGGCGGGCGGCCTCCACCCCGGCCTGGAAGCGGCTCTGCGAGTTGAGCCGCTTGAGGAGGTCGGCCATCAGCCGGCGGACGGTGCGGATCGAGACGCCCAGCTTGCGGCCGATGCACTCGTCGGTGAGGCCCTCCTCCAGCATCTTGAGCAGCGCGAGGTCGCGCTCGCTGGGGCCCCCGGCGTCCGGTGCGACGGACTCGCCGAGCGGGGTGGCCCGCTCCCAGACCAGGCAGAACAGGTCGTTGAGGGCCGAGACGACGCTGGTCAGGTGGATCACCAGGGCGCCCTCGCGGCTGCTGTCCTCGTTCACCGGCAGCACCGCGACCGAGCGGTCGCAGATGATCAGCCGCATCGGGAGCGAGGGGGCGGTCCTGGTCTGGCCGCCGTGTTCGCTGAACCAGCTCGCGTAGGCCACCGTCCGCTGGTCCTTGCGCACGCTGTCGAGGTAGACGGTCTGCATCCGGACTCCGCGGCGCAGGCTCTGCTCGTCCAGCGGACGGGAGTACTCCAGGGCCGTGGCGCTCAGGGCGCCGCCCGGCATGAAGGCGCGGACCTCGAAGGCCGCGCGCTGGGACAGCTCCTGGAGCCGGGAGCGCACGGAGTCGACGCTGTCGAGCCGCTCCACGCCCTCGGTGCCGGCCTGGACGCGCAGCGAGGCGTACTCGGAGGCGAGGTTGGCCAGGACCGCGCGGTCGCGGGAGAGCCGGGCGCGGCGCTCGTCGAGTTCGGCCTCGATCCGCTGGAGCAGCGGCCGGAGCCCGACCTCGGGGCTGGCCGGGACGAAGCCCGGCACGTCGGTCGGGGCGTGCAGGAGGGAGAGCTCGGAGAGCCGGTCGAGGGCCGTGCAGACCTCCTCGCCGGTCAGTCCGAGGTGCGCCTCGATGTCCCGGACGTCCCAGCCCGGGTGCAGGAGGAGGGCGCGGTAGACGTCGTGATCACGTTGGGCGAGGCCAACACTTTCCAGCATTTCGTTTCCCCCAAGCCGGCACGCCTTGTCGCATACCTGATCATTGCTTCGTCGCATGGGCTAGTCAACAGATGTCCTCGGAGGCCGGGGAAGGGGGCCGGGACGGGTCGGATGGCCGCTCGGGGACATGTCCGCTGGCGGCCAGGGCGGTACGGGGTGCGGTTCGGAGCGGCCGCCTACAGTGCCCGTGTGTACGCCATCAAGGTCGTTCTGCAGCCGAGGACCGGTGACGGCTCCGCGGGGTGCCGCCCCTGGGGCGAAGCGGCGGAGCGGATCCGCAGCGACCCCCGGTGCGGGATCGCGCACGTCAGTCTGGTCTCGGTGCCCCCGCACCTGGTCGCCATGACCTTCGTGACGGCGGCGGACCTGCTGGCGGCCGAGGAGCTGGCGGGTGAGGCCTGGCGCTCCTGGCTGCGCGGCGAGCGGTTCACCGGCTGGCGGCTGCTGTCCTGCGAGGGCGATCTGCAGCTCGGCGTCTGGGCCGCCAAGCCGTCTATCGTCCCCGATGTCGATTGAGAGGCCCTGGCAAGCACATGGACTCCTCGGACGGGCACGGAGTTTGTCTGTCCGTCAGATGATGCCGGAAGCCGCATGGCCTTTGCAGGACATGGCCTCCAGATGCCATCGAAACGCCTGGCCCCCGCCAAGCCGAGGCCTCAGGATCGAACGGGTGAGCTGAGCCCCCGCCCCGATCCGGGCCCGCGGGCGGCACGCTCCCTCCTCTTCCCCGGAGCCGAGCAGTTCCGCACCTCCGCACCTCCGCACTGTCGCACCTCCGCACTTTCGCACCTTCGCAGTTCCGTACCTCCGCAGTTCCGTCCTGCCGTACTTCCGCATGTGCGCGCCCGGGCCGCACCGTCCCCACGAGGTAGAGATGAACCGATGTACGAGCGCCTGTCAGGTCCGTCCGGTCGCCGGCGGCATCCCCGAGGAGCCCGACAACTGGGCCTGGGACTGACCGCCTACCCCGCGGCCCGCAGCGGGCCCCACCACGGCCGGCCCGGGCGCCGGACCTCCCACCAACCTCAGGCGAAGTGAGACGCGATGTCGAATCAGCTGGACAACCCCCATGGCAGTTTCCACGTCGTCGTGAACGGCGAGGGCCAGTACTCGATCTGGCCCGAGTTCGCGGACGTCCCGGCGGGATGGACGGTGTGCCACGGTGCGGCCGACCGCACCTCCTGCCTGGAGTACATCAGCGCCACCTGGACCGACATGCGTCCGCTGAGCCTGGTGGAACACATGGCGCAGGACTGTCCGCCCGTCCAGGGACCCGGACGATGACCCCCGGCCGCGCGGACGCCACCGCCCCCGCCGCCCCGGACACCGGCGCCGCCGCGCCCGACGCCGCGCCGCGTTCCGCCCGCGACCGGGTGGACTCGATGTCCGACGCCAAGCGGGCGCTGCTCGCCCGCCGGATGGCCGGGCGGCGCGCCGCCGCCTCCGACGCCGTCGTCCCGGTGCCGCGCACCGGGGACCCGGCCGTCTCCGCCGCCCAGCGGCGCCTGTGGTTCATGGACCAGCTCAGCCCCGGCGGCTCGGTCTACAACGTCCCGGTGGCGCTGCGCCTGGAGGGCCCGCTGCGGGCCGGGGCGCTGGAGCGCGCGCTGGGCGAGGTCACCGGCCGGCACGAGGCGCTGCGCACCTGCCTGCCGACGGTCGGGGACGGCCCGGTGCAGCGGATCCTGCCCGCGGTGGGGCTCGACCTCGCGCCGGTGGACGTCCCGGGCGGCGCCGCCGCGCTGCAGGAGGCCCTGGTCGCCGAGGCCTCCCGGCCGTTCTCGCTGGAGCACGGGCCGCTGCTGCGCACCCGGCTGCTGCGCTGCGGCCCCGAGGACCACGTGCTGCTGCTGGTCGTCCACCACAGCGTCTGCGACGGCTGGTCGATGAGCATCGTGATCGACGAACTGCTCGCGCTGTACGCGGCCGGCGTGGCCGGTACGGACGGTGCCGCGGCGGTGCTCCCGCCGCAGCCGCTGCAGTACGCCGACTACGCCGCCTGGGAGGCCCGGCCGGAGCGGGCGGCGCAGCTCGACGCGGGCCTGGCGTACTGGCGCGCGGCGCTGGACGGCGCCGTTCCGGTGATCGAGCTGCCCTTCGACCGGCCGCGGCCGGCCGTGCAGAGCTTCCGCGGCGCCCGCCACCGGTTCGCGCTGCCCGCCGCCGTCTGGCCGCGGGTGAAGGAGCTGGCCGCCGAGGAGCGGGCGACGCCGTTCATGGTGCTGCTGGCCGGATTCGCGGCGCTGCTGTCGCGCTACTCCTCGCACCACGAGGTCGCGCTGGTGACGCCGGTGGCGAACCGGCCGCGCGTCGAACTGGAGTCCGTGGTCGGCTTCTTCGCCAACTCGCTGGCGCTGCGGGTGGACACCTCCGGCGCCCCGACCTTCCGCGAGCTGGTCGGCCACGCCCGCGACCTGGCGCAGGAGGGCCTGGCGCACAGCGAGGTGCCGTTCGACCGGGTGGTGGAGGCCGTCGACCCCTCCCGCGACCTGAGCCACGCGCCGCTCGCCCAGGTGCTGTTCGCGCTGGTCGAGGACCCGGCGCTGGAGCTGGAGCGGGGCGGTCTGCGGGTCACCGCGGTGGAGCACCACACCGCGACCGCCAAGTACGACCTGAGCCTGGAGGTCTGGCCCGGCGCCGACGACGTCCTGCAGGGCGTGTTCGAGTACGCGACCGACCTCTTCGACGCGGCGACGGTGGCCCGGATCGGCGAGCACCTCGGCATCCTGCTGACCGCCCTCGCGCAGGACCCGGACACCCGGATCGGGCGCGCCCCGCTGCTCTCCGCACAGGAGCTGCGCGAGCTGGTGGTCGACGCCAACCGTACCGAGGACCCGCTCTGCGGCGACCGGCGGGCCCACGAGCTGTTCGCGGAGCAGGCGGCCCGCACCCCCGGCGCGACCGCGCTGGTCTCCGGCGGGCGGACCCTCACCTTCGCCGAACTGGACGGCCTCGCCGACCGGTTGGCCCGCCGCCTGCGCCGCGGGGGTGTCGGCCCGGAGACCCGGGTCGCCCTGCTGCTGCCGCGCGGTGTCGAGCTGGTGGTCGCGGTGCTGGCGGTGCTGAAGGCGGGCGGCGCCTACGTGCCGCTGGACACCGGCGACCCGGCCGAGCGGATCGCCTACATGCTGGGCGACGCCGACGTGCGGATCGTGCTCACCGACCGCGGGCACGCCGCGGGGCTGCCGTCCGGCGGGGCCCCGGTGCTCGCCGTCGAGGACGCCCTGACCGGGGAGGAGGACGCCGCCGGCGAGGACGTGCAGGCGTCCCGCCCCCACCCGGAGGGTGCCGCGTACATCATCTACACCTCGGGCTCGACCGGCCGCCCCAAGGGCGTCGTGGTCACCCACCGCGGCCTCACCAACTACCTGGCCTGGAGCACCGGTGCCTACCGGGCGGCCGAGGGCGGCGGCGCGCCGCTGGTCTCGCCGCTGCGCTTCGACCTGTCGGTGACCACGCTCTTCTGCCCGCTGCTGGCCGGCCGCCCGGTGGTGCTGGTGCCGGAGGGCCGGGAGCTGGACATGCTGGCCGCGACCCTCGGCCGCGACCTCGACTTCGGCCTGGTCAAGCTGACGCCCGCGCACCTGGAGGCGCTCGACAAGGCGGTGCCGCCGGCGCGGATCCGGGCGGACGGCTGCCTGGTGGTCGGCGGCGAGTCGCTGCACGGCTCCACCGTCGCGGCCTGGCGCGAGCGCGCCCCCGGCCTGCGGGTGGTCAACGAGTACGGGCCGACCGAGGCCGTGGTGGGCTGCTGCGTCCACGAGGTGGGCGAGGGCACCGACCTGTCCGGCACCGTGCCGATCGGCCGGCCGATCGCCAACACCCGCCTCTACGTGCTGGACGAGCACCTGGCGCCGGTGGCCCGCGGCGCGGTCGGCGAGCTGTACATCGGCGGCGCGGGCGTGGCCCGCGGCTACTGGAACCGTCCCGACCTCACCGCCGAGCGCTTCGTCCCGGACCCGTTCGCCCCCGAGCCCGGCGGGCGCCTGTACCGCACCGGCGACCTGGTCCGGATGCGTCCGGACGGCGAACTGGAGTGCCTGGGCCGGGTCGACAGCCAGGTCAAGGTGCGCGGCTACCGGGTCGAGCTGGAGGAGATCGAGGCCGCGCTGACCCGCCTCCCGGCGGTCCGCGCGGCCGTGGTGCTGCTCCGCGAGGACACCCCCGGCGAGCGCCGGCTCACCGCGTACACCACCGCGGGCACCGCGGGCGCCGCCCCCGCGGAGGAGGAGCTGCGCGCGGCGCTCCGGGCCGACCTGCCCGAGTACATGGTGCCGGACCACTTCGTGGCGCTGGAGGCGCTGCCGCTCGCGCCGAGCGGCAAGGTCGACCGCAAGGCGCTGCCGAAGCCCGAGGCCGGTACCGCCGCCGTGGCCGCCGACCTGCCCGTGACCCCGCTGGAGCGGGCCATCGCCGCCGTCTGGGCCGACGTCCTCGGCCTGTCCGAGATCTCCCGGGACGCCAACTTCCTCGCGCTGGGCGGGCATTCGCTGCTCGGCGTGCAGGCGATGGCCCGGCTGCGGAAGGCCCTGGACATCGACCTGCCGCTGTCGGTGTTCCTGGAGGCGCAGTCCCTGGCCGACCTGGCGGAGCGGATCGAGGCGCTCGGCGGCCGGGCTCCGCGTCCGGGGATCACCGTGGCCGAGCGCACCGGGCCGATCCCGCTGTCGTACGCGCAGGGGCGGCTCTGGTTCCTCGACCGGCTGGCCGAGGGCAGTGCCTTCTACAACGTGCCGATCGCGCTGCGCTTCGACGGCGCGTTCCGCCCGGCCGCGTTCCGGGCGGCGTTCGCCGCGCTGTGGGAGCGGCACGAGGGGCTGCGGGCGCACTTCCCGTCGCAGGACGGCGAGCCGGTGCAGGAGTTCCGGCCGGTCGGCGAGGCGCCGTTCGAGGAGATCGACCTCGCGGGGTCGGCGGACGCCGCCGCCCGGCTGGACGCGCTCGTCCAGGACGAGGCCGCCCGGCCGTTCGACCTGGCCCGCGGCCCGCTGCTGCGCGGCCGGCTGGTCCGGCTGGCGCCCGAGGCGCACGCCGCGCTGGTGACCCTGCACCACAGCGTCTCCGACGGCTGGTCGGTCGCCATCCTGCTGGACGAACTCATGGCCCTGTACCGGGCGTTCGCGGCCGACCTGCCCTCGCCGCTGGCACCGCTCGCGCACACCTACGTCGACTACACGCTCTGGCAGCGCTCCTGGCTGGACGGGCCGACCCTGGACGAGCAACTCGGCTACTGGAAGCGGCAGCTGACCGGTGCGGCGACCCTGGAGCTGCCCACCGACCGGCCGCGGCCGGCCGTGCAGAGCTTCCGCGGCGCCCGGCACGAGGTGCAGTGGTCGCGCGGGCTGTCCGACGCGGTCGCGGCGCTGGCCCGTCGCGAGGGCGTCTCGCTGTTCACGGCGCTGCTGGCCGGCTTCGACGTCCTGCTGGCCCGCTCCAGTGGGCAGCGCGACATCACCGTCGGCACGCCGGTCGCCAACCGGACGCTCACCGAACTGGAGCCCGTCGTCGGGTTCTTCGCCAACACCCTGGCGCTGCGCGTCGACCTGGCGGGCGACCCGACCTTCGGCGAGCTGCTCGGCCGGGTCCGGGAGAGCACGAACGGCGCCTTCGCCCACCAGGACGTCCCCTTCGACATGGTCGTCGACGCGGTCGCCCCGCGGCGCAGCCTCAGCCACTCGCCGCTGTTCCAGGTGCGCTTCGCCCTGCAGAACATGCCGGGCGGGCTGCCCGACCCCGGTGCGGGGCTGACCCTCACCGAGATCGAGAGCGAGCAGGTCTCGGCCCGCTTCGACCTCGTCGTCGACCTCTGGGAGACCGAGCAGGGCCTCCAGGGGCACGCCGAGTACAGCACCGACCTGTTCGACGCGCCGACCGTCGCCCGGCTGATGGACCGCTTCGAGGCCCTCCTCGCACGCCTGGTCGCCGACCCGGCGCAGCGGGTCTTCGACGTGGAGGTGCTGCTGCCCGCCGAGGCCGCCGAACTGGACGCGCTGGCCGGTGCCGAACCGGACGCGCCGGCCGGCGCCGACCTCCCGGCGGACGGCGACGACCGCACCTTCCTGGAGCGCTTCCGGACCCACGCCCGGCGCGACCCCGCGGCCCCCGCGGTGACCTGCGGCACCCGCACCCTCGGGTACGGGGAGCTGGCCGCCCGGGCGGACGCGCTGGCCGGGGTGCTCCGGGCCCGCGGCGCCGGCGCCGAGTCGCTGGTCGCGGTGCACCTGGAGCGCGGAACGGACCTGGTGGTGGCCGTCCTGGCGGTGCTGGCCTCCGGGGCCGGGTACCTGCCGCTGGACCCCGACTACCCGGCGGAGCGGCTGGCCGCGGTGGTCGCGGACGCCCGGCCCGCCCTGCTGCTGACCTCCCGCGCGCTGGCCCCTTCGGTGCCCGCCGGGCCGCAGCCGGTGCTGGTGCTGGAGGACGCGGAGGCCGGGGCGCCCGCCGCCGCCGGGCCCGGCCCGGTCGCCCTCCCGCCGGACCGGCCCGCCTACGTGGTCTTCACCTCCGGCACCGCGGGCCGGCCGAAGGGCGTGGTGCTGACCCACCGCGGCCTGGACGCCTACGTCCGGGCGCTGCCGCGGGCGCTGGAGCTGCCCGAGCGGCCGGTGTTCCTGCACACCGCCTCGTTCGCCTTCTCGTCCTCGGTGCGCCAACTGGCCGTGCCGCTGGCGCTCGGCGGCCGGGTGGTCGTGGCGACCCGCGGGCAGCTGGCCGCCCCGGAGGAACTGCTGGCGTACGCGGCCGGCCACGGCGTGGACGTCCTGGACCTCGTCCCCTCGTACCTGCGGGTGGTCCAGCCGGCGCTGGCCCGCGGGAAGTGGCGTCCCGCGGTGCTGCTCACCGCCAGCGAGCCGCTGCCGGCCGACCTGCCGGAGGCCCTGCGCGGCGCCCCGGGCGACGCGCCGCGGCTGGTCAACATGTACGGCCAGACCGAGACCACCGGCATCGTGGCGCTCGCCCCGGTGGGCGCCGGACGCGAGGGCCGCGGCGCGGTCGTCCCGCTCGGCCGGCCCGTCCCCGGCACCCGGATCCACGTGGTGGACGGGCAGCTGCGCCGGGTGCCGCCCGGCCACCCCGGCGAACTCGTGGTCGGCGGCCCGGGCCTGGCCCGCGGCTACCTGGGCGATCCGGCGCTCACCGCCGAGCGCTTCGTCCCGGACCCGTACGGACCGGCGGGCAGCCGGCTGTACCGCACCGGCGACCGGGGGCGCTTCCTGCCGAGCGGCCGGATCGAGTTCCTCGGCCGGATCGGCGACCAGGCGAAGATCCGCGGGCACCGGGTGGAGCCCGACGAGGTGGCCGCGGTGCTGTCGGCGCTGGACGGGGTGCGCGAGTGCGCCGTGCTCTGCGTCGAGGACGGCGCGGACGAACGTCGGCTGGCCGCCTTCGCGGCGCTCCACCCCGGCAGCGGTGTCACGGCGGCGGGGCTGCGCGCCGCCCTCAAGGAGAAGCTGCCCGACTACATGCTCCCCACCCTCGTGACGGTCGGCGCCCTGCCGCGCCTGCCCAACGGCAAGGTCGACCGCGCCGCACTGCTCGCAATGGAGGCGACACCTGTGCAGACCCGGACCGAACGGCGGGCCGAGGCGCCCCGCGCCGGCTCCGACGACCCCGACTACCTGGACCGGGTGGTGGAACTCGTCGCCATCTGGAAGGACGTGCTGAGGCTGCGGAAGGTCGGCACCCACGACGACTTCTTCGAGCTGGGCGGTGATTCGCTGCACGCGATCCGGGTGGTGGACCGGGCCCGCAAGGCCGGTATCGCGATCACCCCGGCGCAGTTCATCGCCAACCCGACGATCGCCGGTCTGGCCGCCGTCGCCACCGAGCTCGTCGGGGACGGCGCCCGGGTCGACGAGGGCGGCGCGGTACCGCAGGTGCCCTCGCACCGGGCTTTCCAGGAGCGGGACTTCGCCGACAAGCCGCTCTACACCCACATCTTCATGTTCGAGACGCTCCGGCACCTCGACCCGGAGCTGCTGGAGCGGGCGGTGCAGGCCGTGGTCGCGCACCACGACGCGCTGCGGATCACCTTCCCGCGGGAGCAGGGCGCGTACCGGGTGAAGGTCCACGAGCGCTTCGAGCAGCCGCTGTTCACCGCGGTCGACCTCTCGGCGCTCGACCCGGACGACCAGGAGGCGGCGTTCCGCCGGCTGGACGGCGCGCTGCACCGCAAGCTGGACTTCGAGCACGGGCCGCTGGTCCACTTCGGCCTGGTGCGCTTCGGCGGCGACCGGCCCGACCGGTTCATCGCGATCGTCCACCACCAGCTGATGGACAACAGCTCCTGGAGCGTCCTGGTCGAGGACCTGCAGACCGCCTACCTGGCGCTCGCCGACGGCCGCGAACCGCAACTGCCGCCGCTCACCTCGACCTTCGCCCAGTGGGCGCGCAACCTGGACACCCTGGCCCGCTCCGCCGAACTGGACGCGGACGCCGCGTACTGGACGGAGCTGGCCCGGCGGCCGGTCCCGCAGTGGCCGCTGGACCACCGGGGCGGTACGGACTGCATGTCCTCCGAGGACGCGGTGCTGGTCGCACTGAGCGGCGAGGACACCGCGGCGCTGCGCCGGCTGATCCGCCGCGCGTACGGGCTGACCCTCAACGACCTGCTGCTGGCGGCCGTGCTGAAGGGCTTCGCCGAGTGGTCCGGCCAGCGCTCGGTGATCGTCGACCTGGTCTCCCGGGGCCGCGAACTCGGCGGCGACGACCTCGACCTGTCGCGCGCCATCGGCCGCTTCTCGATGACCTCGCCGCGGTTGCTCGACCTGCCCGCGGCCCCCGGGGCGCGGGCGCTGCTCGACTCGGTCGCCGAACAGCTGCGGGCCGTGCCCCGCAACGGCCTCGGCTTCGGCCTGCTGCGCTACCTCGGCGCCCGGCCGGAGGTCGCGCAGGCGCTCGCCCCGCTCGGCAAGCCGCACATCCTGGTCAACAACTGGGGCGAGATCGGCAGCTTCACCGACGAGTCGCCGCTGCTCGGCGCCCCGATCGAGGACGCCTGGCCGATGCCGCGGCTGGAGCGGATGCACCGCCTGATGGTGGACGGCCGGCTGTTCGACGGTGCGCTGCGGCTCGGCTTCCGCTACAGCCGCAACCTCAACGACCGGGAGAGCATCGCCCGGCTCGCCGCCCTCACCGAGGACGCCCTGCGCGCGATGGCCGCCGAGGCCGACGCCGGCGCCTGAGCCCGCGCGGCCCCGGGCACCGGGGCACCGCCGCCCCGGGCCGGGCCCGACACCCGGCCCGGAGCGGCCCCCGATCCGACCACACCCACAGAACGGACCGACGGCATGAGCGACAACGTGAAGGAATCCCTGGTCTTCCCCGCGCACGACCGGGTGGCCCTGTTCGAGGCGGCCGAGCCCGGCCTCGACCCGGTCGCCTGGGCCGAGCGGCACCGCGACCTGCTGGACGCGCGGGTCACCTCGGCCGGCGCCTGCCTGCTGCGCGGCTTCGACGTGCCGGACGAGACGGTGTTCTCCCGCTTCGTCCGGGTCTTCGGCGAGGAGCTCAACGAGTACACCTACCGCTCCACGCCGCGCACCAAGGTCGGCGACGTCTACACCTCCACCGAGTACCCGGCCGGCGAGGTCATCCCGCAGCACAACGAGATGGCGTACACCAGCACCTGGCCCGAGCGGCTCTGGTTCTGGTCGGCGATCGCCGCGACCGCGGGCGGCGAGACCCCGCTCGCCGACAGCCACGCCGTCTACCGGGCGATCCCCGCCGAGGTGCGCGAGCGCTTCGAGCGGCACGGCGTGCGCTACGTCCGCAACTACCGCACCGGACTGGGCGTGTCCTGGCAGGACACCTTCCCCGGGATGGACCGCGCGGCCATCGAGCGGTTCTGCGCCGAGCGCGACATCACCGTGGAGTGGCTGGAGGGCGGCAGCTCGCTGCGCACCACCGAGACCTGCCAGGCCGTCACCACCCACCCGCGCACCGGCCAGGTGCTGTGGATGAACCAGGCCCACCTCTTCCACGTCTCCAACCTGAACGAGGCGACCCGGCTCGCGCTGCTGGAGCTGATGGCGGAGGAGGACCTGCCGCGCAACGCCTACTACGGCGACGGCAGCCCGATCCCGGACGCCGACCTGGCCGCCGTCCGCGCCGCGTACGACGCGCACACCCTCGCCTTCCCCTGGCAGCCCGGCGACCTGCTGATGATCGACAACCTGACGCTCTCGCACGGGCGCAAGAGCTTCGAGGGCCCGCGCAAGGTGCTCGTCGCGATGACCGGCTCGCTCTCCAGCCGCACCGCGGCGTGAGGCCCGCCGTGACCGCCACCGCGACCTTCGAGGCGAAGACCGCCTTCCTCCGCCGGCACGGCGCCGACGGCCTCGCGCACTCCGACGCCGACCTGCTGGCCCACCTGGAGGGCGTCCACGACCTGCTGCGCGCCTGGGGCTCCGGCCCCGCGCTGTGCGACGCCGGGCTGTTCCACTCCGCCTACGGCACCGAGATCTTCCCCACCGGCGCGGTGCCCACCGAACTGCGGCCCGCGGTGCGCGAGCTCATCGGGGAGGAGGCCGAGACGCTCGTCCACCTCTTCGGGACCGTCACCCGCAGCAGCATCTTCGACGCCGCCTTCGAGGGCGCGCCGTTCCTGCTGGAGACCCGCACCGGCGGGCAGGTCGGCGTCACCGCCGCCCAGTACGCCGACCTGGCGGCGCTCACCGTCGCCAACTGGCTCGAACAGCGCCCCCGCTTCCCGGAGGACAAGCGGCGCAGCCGGGCGCGCGAGTTCGACACCATGCGCCACTTCCTGCCCACCACCCCCCGGCAGGCGCTGGAAGAGGCCTACGGCTTCGCCCCGCTGCACCGACCGACGACCTGAAACGAGACGACGTGGCGAACACGGACAAGCTGCCGAGCCGGCCGAGTGCCGAGGGGAGCGCGGGACTGCTCTCCCGCGTCTTCATCCAGTGGCCCTCGGTCCTGGTGGCCGCCGGGGCGAAGCGGTCCCTGGGACCGGCGGACAGCCTGGTGCCGCCGGAGTACGACCACCTGGAGCGCGTCGCCCCGGCCTTCGAACGGGCCTGGGCGGTACGCCGCCACCAGCAGGACGGCCTGCGCCGGGCGCTGTACGACACGTACCGGCGGCGGTTCTGGTTCGCCGCGCTCATCTTCCTGACGTACCAGGTCTGCGCCACCCTCGGGCCGCTGTTCGTGCGCGAGCTCGTCCTGTGGTTCGAGGGCGACGCCAAGGGCGTGATGGGGCAGGGCCTGCTCATCGCCGGCGCCCTCGGGCTGTTCCACGTGGTCGACTCGGTGGCGCACAAGCACCAGTGGTCGGAGGCGTGGAAGACCACCCACTCGATCAACGCGCTGCTGCGCACCGAGGTCCTGCGCAAGTACCTGCGGATGGACCGCGGCGCGCGGCTCGCGCACCCCACCGGCGAGGTCGTCACGCTGGCCTCCTCGGACTCGCTGAAGGCCGGGCAGGTCTCCTTCTTCCACATGGTCTGGGCGGTGCCGCTGGGCATCGCCGGCTCCTGCGTGATCCTCTGCGTGCTGCTCGGCTGGGCCGGCCTGGTCGGCATCGCCCTGCTGGTGGCCGGCCTCTTCGTGTCGAACGCCGCCAACGAGCGGCTGTACGAGGTCGAACCGCGGATCCGCGACGCCAACGGCGCCCGGATCGGCCTGGTCGGCGACTTCCTCGGCGCGATGCGCACCCTGCGCTCGCACGGCTGGGAGGACGTCGCCGAGCGCGCCGTCACCGCCGAGCGGGCCAAGCTGAACACCCTGCTCGTCGGCCGGCAGAAGCGCCTCGCCACGCTGTACCTGGTCAACGCCGCCGTGCCGGTGCTGATGGTCACCGCCACCCTGGTCACCTACGTGGCGCTCGGCCACGAGCTGCGCGCCTCCGACGTGTTCGCCGCGATCGCCGTACTCACCGTCCTGCGCTCCCAACTGCCGGAGCTGGTGCGCTACTTCGACCTGCGCAACGCCTGGCGGGTGGCGCTCGGCAAGCTGACCGGCTTCCTGGACGCCCCGGACGCCGCCGCGCCGGCCCCGGCCGCGGAGGAGACCCCGGTGCCCGCGGGCACCGTCGACCTGGCCGGTGCGGCCTTCGCCTGGCCCGGCGCGGACGAGTCGGCCGAACCCTGCCTGGACGGCATCGACCTGAAGATCGCCCCCGGTGAGCTGGTCTGCGTCCTCGGCCGGGTCGGCAGCGGCAAGTCCGCCCTGCTCGGCGCCCTGGCCGGCGCGCTGAGCCCGGTCGCCGGCACCGCCCGCACCGGCGGCAGCACGGTGTACCTGCCGCAGCGGCCGTGGATCATGCAGGGCACCGTCGCCGAGAACATCCGCTGCTTCGCCCCGCACGACGACGCGCGCTACGCCGCCGTGCTGCGCGCCACCGCCCTGGAGACGGACCTCGCCGCACTGCCCGGCCGGGACGCCGCGGTGGTCGGCGAGCGCGGCTCCACCCTCTCCGGCGGCCAGCGCCAGCGCATCGCGCTCGCCCGCGCCGCGTACGAGGACGCCGACGTCTACCTCGTCGACGACCCGACCAGCGCGGTCGACGACGCGGTGGCCGCCGTGATCACCGAGGAGCTGTTCGGCGGGGTGCTCGCCGGCCGGACCCGGATCGTCGCCACCCACCGCCTGGACCTCGCCCGGCGCGCCGACCGCGTGGTGGTGCTGGACGGCGGCCGGGTGGCCGCGGTCGGCCCCTTCGAGGAGATCCGCTCCCGGCTGCCCGAGCTGCTGCCCGCCGCCCGCGCCGCGGAGGCCGCCGAACGGGCCGCCGCCGAGGCCGCCGACGCACAGGCCGCCGCCGAGGCCGAGGAGGCCCGCGCGGACGGCGCGGACGAGGACGCGGTGCGGGCCGGCCAGGTGCTCGGCGACACCTACCGCGGCTACCTGCGGGTGCTCACCCCCGGCCTGCTGCTGGTGGTCCTGGTGGCGCTCGCCGTCCTCGGCCAGGGCATGCTCGGCGCCTCCTCCTTCTGGCTGGGCCTGTGGACCGAGCGGCCGGGGGAGGACACCGCCCTGTACGCCGGGGTGTTCGCCGGGATAGGCCTGCTCACGCTCGTCCTGGACCGCTCGCTGTTCACCTTCGGCTTCTCGCGCGGCGTCAAGGCGGGCATGACCCTGCACGACTCGATGCTGCGCCGGGTGCTGCGGGCCCCGCTCTCCTTCTTCGAGAAGAGCTCCTCGGGCCGGGTCCTGACCCGCTTCTCCACCGACACCGAGACCATCGACCTCGAACTGCCCGAGTACACGATGGACACCCTCAAGATCGCCGTCGGCATGATCGTCCCGCTGCTGGCGCTCGCCGTCACCAGCCCGCTCACCGCGATCTTCACCCCGATCGTGCTGCTGGTCTACCTGCGCTGGCAGAAGCGCACCCGCTCCAGCACGGTCGAGGCCTCCCGGCTCGCCAAGCAGGCCAAGGAGCCGCTGGTCTCGCTGCTCACCGAGGCGGTCGAGGGCGTCGCCTCGATCGAGGGCCGGCCGGCCCGGGTCGACGGCTACCAGCGGGCCTTCCGGGCCCGCGCGCAGGCCGCGCACCGCGCCGACTACACCGTCAACTCGCTCTCCCGCCACTTCAACCTGCGGCTCGACCTGATGGGCGCCGCGGTGCTGTTCGGCTACGGCGCGCTGCTGGTCGTCCAGGGCGGCATCGGCGCGGGCTTCGCGGGCGTCGGCATCAGCTTCGTCTACACCCTGATCGAGACCCTCGCGATGAGCCTGATGACCGTCCAGGCGATGGACCTCGCGCTCGCCAGCTTCGAGCGGGTCGACGACTACACCCGGGTGCCGGCCGAGTCGGACGGCGGCGCCGCCGCGCCCGAGGGCTGGCCCGCCGCCGGCGACATCCGCTTCGAGGACGTCACCCTGCGGTACGCCGAGGGCGGCCCGGCCGCCCTGGACGGCGTCTCCTTCCACGCCCCGGCCGGCGCGAAGACCGGCATCGCCGGGCGCACCGGCAGCGGCAAGTCCACCCTGTTCGCCGCCCTGCTGCGGTTCGTCGAGCCGCAGAGCGGGCGGATCCTGATCGACGGCGTCGACGTCGCCACCCTGCGGCTGCACGACCTGCGGGCGCGGATCGAGGTGATCCCGCAGGACCCGGTGCTGCTGCCCGGCACGCTGCGCGCCAACCTCGACCCGTACGAGGCCTTCCCGGACGGCGAGATCGAGGCCGTGCTGGCGAAGGTCGGCCTCGCCGACCGGCTGCTCGCCCTGCCCGGCGGGCTCGGCCACACCGTCGCCTCCGGCGGCGCGCAGCTCAGCACCGGCGAGCGCCAACTGCTCTGCCTGGCCCGCGCGCTGCTGCACCGCTCGCGGATCGTGCTGATCGACGAGGCCACCGCCAGCCTGGACGCCGAGACCGACGCGCACATCCGCCGCACCCTGGACACCGAGCTCAAGGGCGCCACCGTGCTGTGCATCGCGCACCGCGGCGACGCGCTGGCCGACGCCGAGCGCGTCGTGGTGCTGGACGGCGGCCGGGTCGCCCGGGCGACCGCGGGCGGCGAGGAGCGCGCGGTGGCGGGAGCCGCCTCGTGACCGGGCCGCTGGAGCTGACGACCGACCGGGTGCGGCCCGCCGTGCGGCGCCCGGCCACCGGCCGGCTGCCGGTCGCGCTCGGCGCGGAGCGGGCCGGGCGGGTCGCCGCCCTGGGCCGGGCGCACGGCGTGGCGCCGTCCGCCGTGCTGCTCGCGGTGTACCGGCTGCTGCTGGGCCGTCGGACCGGGCGCCGGGAGGCGGCGGTGGCCCTCGCCCCGTCCGGCGGCGGGGCGGTGCGGACCGGCGCCGTCGGGTGGGAGGACCGGACGCCCTTCACCGACCTGCTCGCCGCCGACCGCCCGGACCACGGCGGCCCGGACCACGGCGGCCCGGACCACGGCGGCAAGGACCACGGCGGCAAGGACCACGGCACGGACGGGCCGGTGGAGGCGCTGTTCGCCACCGGCCCGGGCCTCCCGGCCGACGGGTGCTACGACCTGGCCCTGGGCTGGGACCAGGAGCTGCGGCAGGGCGTCCTCGGCTACGACACCGACCTGTTCGAACGGGCCACCGCCGAACGGCTGCTCGGCCACTACCTGGCCCTGCTCGACGCCGCACTCGCCACCCCGGCCGCCTCCGTCGGGCAGCTCGTCCACACCACCGCCGAGGAGCGCGCCCGCCTCGCCGACTGGGGCCGCCGGGCGGCCGGCGGCCCCGCCGGCAGCGTCCTGGCGGCCTTCCACCGGCAGGCCGACGCGACGCCCGACGCGGTCGCCGTGCAGTTCCCCGACGCCACCCTGGGCTACGCCGCGCTCCGCGACCGGGCCGACCGGCTGGCCGGGCTGCTCGCCGAGCGCGGCGTCACCCCGGAGAGCGTGGTCGGGCTGGCCATGGAGCCGTCCGCCGCCCTGGTGACCGCGATGCTCGCGGTGCTCACCGCCGGCGCCGCGTACCTGCCGCTGGACCCGGGCCACCCGGACGCCCGGCTCGCCCTGATGCTGGCCGACAGCGGCGCCCGCCTGCTGCTCGCCGACCGGGAGCCCGGATTCGCCGGCGACGTCCCGGTGCTCCGCACCGACCGGCCGCTCGACGGGCCGGCCCGCCCGGCCGCCGCCCGGCCCGGACCGCACCCCGACCAGCGGGCCTGCGTGCTCTTCACTTCCGGCTCCACCGGCCGGCCCAAGGGCGTCGAGATCACCCACCGCGGCATCGTCCGCCTGGTCCGCGACACCCCCTACCTGGACCTCGGCCCCGGTGACACGGTCGCCCAGGTCGCCAACACCTCCTTCGACGCGGCCACCTTCGAGATCTGGGGCGCCCTGCTCAACGGCGCCCGGCTGGTCGGCATCGCCAAGGACGACGTGCTCGCCCCCGAGCGGCTGGGCGCCCGCCTCGCCGAGCACGGCGTCACCGCGATGCTGCTCACCACCGTCCTCGCACACCGCTGCGCCGACCACGACCCGGCGGTGTTCGCCCCGCTGCGCACCCTGTTCTTCGGCGGCGAGGCGGCCGACCCCCGCCGGGTGGCCGCGCTGCGCCGGGCCCTCCCGGGCCTGCGGCTGGTCAACGCGTACGGGCCGACCGAGGGCACCACCGTCGCCGCCGTCCACGAGGTGGGCGCCGCACCGGCGGTGGACGGCCGGCTGCCGATCGGCCGGCCGATCGCCGGCACCCGGCTGCACGTCCTCGACCCGGCCGGACGCGAGGCCGGCATCGGCGTCCCCGGCGAACTGCACCTCGGCGGCCCCGGCCTGGCCCGCGGCTACGCCGGCCGGCCCGACCTCACCGCCGAGCGCTTCGTGCCCTGCCCCTTCGAGCCCGGCGAGCGCCTCTACCGCACCGGCGACATCGTGCGCTGGCGCGAGGACGGCGAACTCGACTACCTGGGCCGGGCCGACGCCCAGCTGAAGATCCGCGGCGTCCGGATCGAACCGGAGGAGATCGCCGGCGCGCTGGCGGACTGCCCCGGCGTCCGGGCCGCCGTGGTCGACGTCCGCGGCGAGGGCGACGGCCGGCTGCTGGTCGGCTGGGTGGTCACCCGGGACGGCCGGCCCGCCGAGCCGCGCGCCCTGCACGCCCACCTCGCCGCCCGGCTGCCCGCCGCCATGGTGCCCGCCCGCTACGTCACCGTGCCCGAACTGCCGGTCACCCCGAACGGCAAGGTGGACCGCCGCGCCCTGCCCGCGCCCACCGACGCCGACGGCGCCCGCGCCGCCGACCACGTGGCGCCGCGCACCCCCGCCGAGGCGGCCGTCGCCGAGGTGTGGGCCGAACTGCTCGGCCTGCCCGAGGTGTCCGTGCACGACGACTTCCTCGCCCTCGGCGGCCACTCGCTGCTGGCCGGCCGCGCGGTGGCCCGGCTCGCCGACCGGCTCGGGGTGGAGCTCGCCGTCCGCGACCTCTTCGCCGCGCCGACCGTCGCCGGGCTCGCCGAACGCGCCGCCCGCGCGCCCCGGGCGGTCGGCCGCACCCCCGTCACCCCGGCCGGGGAGGGGCCGCACCCGCTGTCGTACGCGCAGCAGCGGCTCTGGTTCCTCGACCGGCTGGCCCCCGGCGGCGCCCTCTACAACGTGCCGCTGGTCCTCGCCCTCGACGGGGCCCTGGACACCGCCGCGCTGCGCACCGCCCTGCGCGGGCTGCTGCACCGCCACACCGCGCTGCGCACCGTCTTCGCGGACGGCGGCGGCGACCCGCGCCAGCTGGTCGTCGAACCGCCCGCCGACCCGCTGGACACCGTCGACCTGCGCGCCCTGCCCGAGGCGGCGCGCGGCGCCGAGGCCGAGCGGCTGGCCCGCGCGGAGGCGCAGCGCCCGTTCGACCTCGCCGCCGGACCGCTGTTCCGGGCCCGGCTGCTGCGGCTCGCCGAGCAGCGTGCCGAGCTGCTGCTGACGATGCACCACACGGTCTCCGACGGCTGGTCGGTGGGCGTGCTGGTGCGCGAGCTGGGCGCACTGTACGCGGCGGCCGTGCGCGGCACCGCGCCCGCGCTGCCCGCCCTGCCGGTGCAGTACGCGGACTACGCGCAGTGGCAGCGCCGGCACCTGGCAGGACCGGTCCGCGCGGAGCAGCTCGACTGGTGGCGGGAGCGGCTGCACGGCGCCCCGCCCGTCCTGGAGCTGCCCACCGACCGGCCGCGCCCGGCCGTGCCCCGGCACCGCGGCGACGTGCTGCCGGTGCGGCTCGGCCCGGCGGCCACCCGGCGGCTGGACGAGGTCTGCCGGGCGTACGGGGCGACCAGGTTCATGGTGCTGACGGCCGCGTTCCAGCTGCTGCTGGGCCGGTACGCGGACAGCCGGGACGTCAGCGTCGGCACCCCGGTCTCCGGGCGGGTCCGCCCCGAGTTCGAGGGGCTGATCGGCTTCTTCGTCAACACCCTGGTGATCCGTACCGCCTGGGACGACGGGCTGGACTTCGCCGGGCTGCTCGACCTGGTCCGGGAGGCCGTGCTCGGCGCGTCCGCCCACCAGGACGTGCCGTTCGAGCAGGTCGTCGAGGCGGTCCGGCCGCCGCGCGAGCCCGGCCGGGCGCCGCTGTTCCAGGTGATGCTGGCCATGCAGGACGTGCCCGCGGACACCGCCGACCTGCCCGGGCTCGCCGTGGCGGTGCGCGAATCGGCCGTCCGCGCCGCCAAGTTCGACCTGACGGTGGCCTGGGACGAGGGCACCCTCGGCTCCGGCGCGCTCGGCGGCACCGTCGAGTACGACACCGACCTGTTCGACCGGGCCACCGTCGAGCGGCTGACCGGCCACTACCTGCTCCTGCTGGAGGCCGCGCTCGCCGACCCGCGGACCCCGCTGCACCGGCTGCCGGCGCTCGCCGAGCCGGAGCCGGGCCTGCAGCCCGCGCCCGCACCCGAGACCGCACCCGAGACCGCGCCCGAGACCGCGCCCGAGACCGCGACCGCGCCTGCCGGGCCGGTCGACGGTGAGCCGGCCGGTACGGTGCTCGACCTGATCCGCGCCGTCGCCGCCCGGCAGCCGGAGCGCACCGCGATCGCCCAGGGCGGCCGGACGCTCGACTACGCCGCCCTCGACGCGCGCTCCGACCGGGTCGCCGCCTTCCTGCGGGCCCGCGGCATCGGCACCGGCACCACCGTGGCCGTCCGCCTCGACCGCACCCCCGACTGGCCGGTCGCCCTGCTCGGCATCCTCAAGTCCGGTGCCGCGTACGTGCCGACCGACCCGCAGGCGCCGCCCCGGCGGCTGGCCGCGATCCTCGACGACGCCCGCCCGGCGCTGCTGCTCGGCGCCCGCGCCGACGGCCCGCCGCCCGGCACCGCGGTGCCCTTCGCCGCCGTCGAGGACGCCCTCGACGGCGCCGCGGGGCCCGCCGGTCCGGCCCCCGCCGAGCCCGCCGTGCACCCGCAGGCGCCCGCCTACGTCCTGTACACCTCCGGCACCACCGGCCGCCCCAAGGGCGTCGTGGTCGCCCACGCCCACCTCGCCCACACCGTCCGGGCGGTCGCCGACCGCTACCGGATCGGACCGCAGGACCGCGTGCTGCAGTTCGCCGCGCTCACCTTCGACGTCGCCGCCGAGGAGCTGTTCTCCGGCCTCGCCCGGGGCGCCGCCGTCGTCCTGCTGCCGCCGGGCCCGGTGCCCGGCATCGACGAACTCACCGCCCTCGCCCGGCAGGAGCGGCTCACCGTACTCAACCTGCCGGCCTCCTACTGGCACGAGTGGGTGGCCGCCCTCGACCGGTTCCCGGTCGCGGCCTGCCCCGACCTGCGGCTGGTCGTCACCGGCAGCGAACGCGTCGACGCGGGCCGGCTCGCCGCCTGGCGGGCTGCCGCCCCCGACCGGGTCCGGTGGCTCAACGCCTACGGCCCCACCGAGGCCACCATCACCGCCACCGTGCACGAGCCCGCCCCCGGCCCCGCCCCGGCCCCCGGTGCCACCGTGCCGATCGGCCGCCCGCTGCCCGGCGTGCGGGCGTACGTCCTGGACGCCTCGCTGCGCCCCGTGCCGCCCGGGGTGACCGGCTGGCTGCACCTGGCCGGCGGCGGCGTCGCCCACGGCTACCTGGGCGACCCGGCCCGCACCGCCGGCGCCTTCCTGCCCGACCCGTGGGGCCCGCCCGGCACCCGGATGTACGCCACCGGCGACCGGGCCCGCCGCACCGCGGCCGGGGAGCTGGAGTTCCTCGGCCGCGGCGACGACCAGGTCAAGCTACGCGGCTTCCGGATCGACCTCGGCGAGATCGAGGCCGCGCTCGCCGCCCACCCCGCCGTGCGGGAGGCCGCCGCGCTGCTGCGCGAGGACACCCCCGGCCGGCCGCAGCTGGTCGGCTACCTGGCGGTGGCCGGCGCCGCCGTACCCGCCGACCTGCGCGGCCGGCTCGCCGAGCGGCTGCCCGGCTACATGGTGCCCGCCGCGCTGGTCGCCCTGGAGGCCCTGCCACGCGGCGAGCGCGGCAAGACCGACCGGCGCGCGCTGCCCGCGCCCGCCGCGACCAGCGGCACCGGCCGACCGGACGGCCCGCCCGCGACCGGGCTCGCCCGCACCCTGGCCGACATCTGGTGCCGGGTGCTGGGACTCGAACACGTCGGCGCCGACGACAACTTCTTCGACCTCGGCGGCCACTCTCTGCTCATGGTCCGGGTCCAGACCCGGCTGGCCGAGGCGCTCGGCCGGGACGTGCCCGTCGTCGACCTCTTCCGCTTCCCGACGGTGCGCACCCTGGCGCGCCACCTCACCGCGGGCGGCGAACCCCGCCCGGCCGGCGGCGCCGCAGGCCGCCGCCGGGCCGAGGAACGCAAGCAGCACCAGACCGTGCGCCCGCCGCGCAGGCGGCCGGCCGCGCCCCGAACCGCAGGAGACAACTGATGATCGACGAGAACCCGATGCCGGCCGGCGCCGTTGCGGTCGTGGGCATGGCCCTGCGCGTCCCGGGCGCCCACACCCCGGAGCAGTTCTGGCAGAACCTGCGCGACGGCGTGGAGTCCGTCGCCGCCCTCACCGACGAGCAGCTGCTCGCCGCGGGCGTGGCGCCCGAGGAGCTCGCCGACCCGGCCCGCGTCCGGGCCTTCGGCGTGCTCGACGGCGCCGCCGACTTCGACGCCCGCTTCTTCGGCTTCTCGCCCCGCGAGGCGCAGATGCTCGACCCGCAGCACCGGCTCTTCCTCGAATGCGCCTGGGAGGCCCTGGAACGCGCGAGCTGTACCGCCGGCCCCGACGACCTGGTCACCGGCGTCTACGCCGGCGTGGGGGAGAGCTCCTACCTCCACCACAACCTGCTCGCCCACGACGGGCTCGTCGAGCGGATCGGCGCCTTCCAGACCTCTCTCGGCAACGACAAGGACTTCATGCCGACCCGGGTCTCCTACAAGCTCGACCTGCACGGCCCCAGCGTCAGCGTGCAGACCGGCTGCTCCACCTCGCTGGTCGCCGTCCACCTCGCCTGCCAGGCCCTGATCAGCGGCGAGTGCGACGTCGCGCTGGCCGGCGGAGCCACCGTCAACGCCCTCCAGGAGCAGGGCTACCGCTACGAGGAGGGCGGGGTGCTGTCGCCCGACGGCCACTGCCGGGCCTTCGACGCGGACGCCGGCGGCGCGGTGCCCGCCAGCGGTGCCGGGGTCGTCGTCCTCAAGCGGCTGGACAAGGCGCTCGCCGACGGCGACGTGATCCACGCGGTCGTCCGCGGCACCGCGATCAACAACGACGGCTCCCGCAAGGTCGGCTTCACCGCGCCGAGCGTCGAGGGCCAGGCCGACGCCGTGGCCGAGGCGCTCGCCGTCGCCGAGGTCGACCCGGCCACCGTGACCTACGTCGAGGCGCACGGCACCGGCACCCGGATCGGCGACCCGATCGAGGTGGCCGCCCTGCGGACCGCCTTCGGCGACACCGGGGCCGACCACCGCTGCGCCCTCGGCTCGGTCAAGACCAACATCGGCCACCTGGACACCGCCGCCGGCGTGGTCGGCATGATCAAGGCGGTGCTGGCGCTCGGCGCCCGCGAACTGCCGCCCTCGCTGCACTGCACCACCCCCAACCCGGCCCTCGGCACCGAGGACGGCCCGTTCCACGTCGTCACCGAGGCCACCCCGTGGACCGCCGGGGTGCTGCGCGCCGGGGTCAGCTCCTTCGGCATCGGCGGCACCAACGCGCACGTCGTCCTGGAGGAGGCGCCGCCGCGCCCGGCCGCCGCCCCCGACCCCCGGCCGCACCTGCTGCCGTACTCGGCCGCCACCCCGACCGCCCTCGCCGCCACCGCCGCCCGGCTCGCCGACCACCTGGCGGACCGGCCCGGGGAGCCGCTCGGCGACGCCGCCCACACCCTGCAGACCGGGCGCCGGGCCCTCGCGCACCGCGGTTTCGCGGTCGCCGCCGACCCGCAGGGCGCCGCCGGGGCGCTGCGCCTCCCGGCCCCCGCCCGACCCGCCGCCGACGCGGACCGCACGGTGGTGTTCGCCTTCTCCGGCCAGGGCACCCAGCGCCCCGCCATGGGCCGCGCCCTGTACGAGCACGAGCCGGTCTACCGCGCGGAGATCGACCGGGCCGCGGCCGTCCTGCTGCCCGTCCTCGGCACCGACCTGCGCCGGCTGCTCCACCCCGCCGACGAGGAGCGCGACGCCGCCCGCGCGGCCCTGGACCGCACCGAGTACGCCCAGCCCGCGCTGTTCGCCGTCGAGTACGCGCTCGCCGCGCTCTGGGCGGACCGGGGCGTGCGGCCGACGGCGATGGTCGGGCACAGCCTGGGCGAGCTGGTCGCCGCCTGCGTGGCGGGCGTCCTCCCGTTCGAGGACGCGCTGCGGCTGGTCGCCGCCCGCGGCCGGCTGATGCAGCAGGCGCCCGCCGGGGCGATGGCCGCCGTGCCGCTGCCCGAGGCGGAGCTGCTGCCGCTGCTCGGCGGCCGGCTCGACCTCGCCGCCGTCAACGGGCCGCGCCAGTGCGTGGTCTCCGGCCCGGCCGGCGCCGTCGAGGAGCTGCGCGCCCTGCTCGCCGCGCGCGACCTCGACACCCGGCTGCTGCGCACCTCGCACGCCTTCCACTCGCGTGCCATGGACGACGCCGCCGCGGCCTTCGCGGCGGAGGTCGCCCGGCTGCGGCCCGAGCCGCCGAGCCTGCCGTTCGTCTCGAACGTCACCGGCACCTGGATCACCGACGAGCAGGCCACCGACCCCACCTACTGGGCCCGCCAGCTGCGCTCCGCCGTCCGCTTCGACGACGCCCTGCGCACCGTCGACCGCCCCGGCGCGGTGCTGCTGGAGGTCGGCCCCGGGCGGGTGCTGACCGCCCTGGCCCGGGGCGGCACGGCGCCCCTCGCCGCGGTCTCCTCACTGCCGACGGCCGCCGACGACTCCGACGCCCGGGTGGAACTGCTCACCGCCGCGGGCGAGTTGTGGTGCCTCGGGGTGGAGCTCGACTGGGCCCGGCTGCACGGCGGCGGCGAACCGCGCCGCACCGTCCTGCCGACCTACCCGTTCGAGCGCGAGCGCTGCTGGATCGACCCGCCGCGCGGCGGGCACCCGGCCCGTCCGGCCGCCGGCGCCGAGGGCCTGGCGGTGCGCGGCTACCGGCGGACCGGACCGCCGGCCGCCCGACCGGCCGCCGCCGCGGCCGGCACCTGGCTGGTGCTCACCGACCCGGCTGGCGCCCTCGACGGCCTCGCCGACCGGCTGCGGGCCGCGGGCCTGACCGCCGTCGCGGCCGGGACGGCCGCCGAGGTGCCGCCGGTGCTGCCGGTCGCCGAGGGCGAGCGGATCGCCGGGGTGGTCTTCGGCGGGCCGCTCGGCGCCGACGGCCCGGACGGCGAGCCGTCCGGGGCGGACCTGCCCGCGCTCGACCTGCTGGGGCAGGCCCTGGAGGCCCGCGGCGACCTGGCCGCCCGGATCCTCGTGGTCTCCTCCGGCGCCCTGGACGTCACCGGCGAGGAGCCGCTGCAGCCCCGCAGGGGCGCGCTCACCGCCTGGGCGGCGGCCGGCCGGCCCGGCACCCGCACTCTGCTGGACGTCCCCGACCCGGCCGCGGCCGGCCCGCTCCACGCCCCGCCGGCCGCCGCGGTGCTGCGCCGCCTGCTCACCGCCGTCGCCGCCGAGGCCGCCGCCCCGGCGCAGGCCCCGGTGCTCGCCCTGCGCGGCGGCCACCGCTTCGCGGCCGGCCTCGAACCGCTGCGCACCGCCCCGGCCGACGACCGGCACACCGGTGCCGGGTACGCGCTGGCCGGCGACCCGGCGCTGGTCGCCGCGGCCGAGCGGGCCCTCACCCGGGCCGGCGCCCGGACCACCGCCGACCTCACCGCTCCGGAGCCCGCCGCCGACCCGTCCGCCGCCGCCTCGCTCGCCGCCGCCCCGTCCACCGCGCTCGTCCTGCTGGACGCCGACGCGCCCGCACAGCAGGCCCTCGACCTGCTCGACCGCTGCACCGCGGCCGTCCGGGAGGCCCCCGCCGGCACCCTGACCGGCTGCGAGGTCCATGTGGTGGCCGCCGGCGCCGAGGCGCCGCTCGCCGGGGTCGTCGAGGCCGCGGTCGCGCTCGTCCGGCGGGAGTCGGAGCTGCTCTGGACGACCTTCGGCTGGCAGGACGCCGACCCGGCCGCCGTCGAGCGGGCCGCCGCCCGGGTGGTGGGCGCCGCGACCGGCCCCTGCCACACCGTGGTCACCCCGGAGCAGCCGGAGGACGGCCCGGCCGCCGCCGGGGCCCCGCAGTACGCGGACGCGACCGAGGAGCGGATCGCCGGGATCTTCGCCGATCTGCTCGGCGTGCCGGACGTCGACCCGGCCGCCGGCTTCTTCGAGCTAGGCGGGCACTCGCTGCTGGCCGCCCAGTTCGTCACCCGGGTCCGCCAGGTGTGCGGGGTCGAGCTGGCGCTGCGCACCTTCGTCGCCGAGCCGACCGTGCGGGGGCTGGCCGCCGCCGTCCGGGCGGCCCGGGAGTCGGCGGGGGAGGGGGGCCCGGCGGAGGCGCTGCCGGCGGTGGTGCCGGACCCGGCGTCGGCCGCCCTGCCGTTCCCGCTGACCGATGTGCAGCAGGCCTACCTGGTCGGCCGCACCGGGGTGTTCGAGCTGGGCAACGTCGGCATGCACGGCTACGAGGAGTTCGACGTCCCCGGCCTCGACCTGCCCCGGATGGAGCAGGCGTTCCGCCGGCTGGTCGCCCGGCACGGGATGCTCCGCGCGATCGTGCACCCGCACGGCGAGCAGGAGATCCTCGCCGCCGTGCCCGACTACGTGATCGCCGCCGAGGACGTCCGCGGCCTGCCCGCCGATCACGCGCGGGCGGTGCTGGAGGAGACCCGGACGGCGATGTCCCACCAGGTCTTCGTGCCCGACCGCTGGCCGCTGTTCGAACTGCGCGCCACCCTGATGGACGGCGGGGTGGGCCGGCTGCACTACAGCGTCGACGGCCTGATCACCGACGCCTGGGCGTACAACCTGCTGATGCGGGAGCTGGCCCACCTCTACACCCGCCCGGACGCCGAACTGCCCGCGCTGGAGCTCTCGTTCCGCGACTACGTGCTGGCCGAGCAGGCCCTGGAGCGGACCGACCGCTTCCGGCGCGCCGAGGCGTACTGGCAGGAGCGCGTCCCGGAGCTGGCCCTCGCGCCCGAGCTGCCGCTCGCCCGCGACCCGCGCACCATCGACACCCCGCGCTTCCACCGCACCTCCGGCGAGCTGCCGGCCGGCCCGTGGGCCCATGTCAAGGCGGCGGCCTCGCGGCGCGGCATCACCCCGACGGCGCTGCTGCTGACGGCCTGGAGCGAGGTGCTGGCGACCTGGTCCAAGCACCGCCGCTTCACCCTCAACCTGCCGATGGCCAACCGCCTGCCGCTGCACCCGCAGGTGGACGCGATCATCGGCGACTTCACCTCGGTCACCCTGCTGGAGATCGACGCGGTGAGCGAGGCGCCGTTCCGGGTGCGTGCGGAGGCCGTCCGCGACCGGCTGGCCACCGACCTCGACCACCGGCTGTACAGCGGGGTCCGGGTGCTGCGCGAGATGAAGCGGATGCGCGGCGACAGCGCCGCCGCCATGCCGGTCGTGTTCACCAGCCTCTTCGCCAACCACGGAGGCGCGGACGAGCAGCTCGGCGAGGTCGCCTACAGCATCTCGCAGACCCCGCAGGTCTGGATCGACGCGCAGGTGTACGAGGCGGACGGCGCGCTGGTGCTCGACATCGACGCCGTCGAGGGGCTGTTCCCCGACGGGATGGTCACCGCGATGCACGCCGCCACCCTGGAGCTGCTGGGCCGGCTCGCCGCGGACGAGGCGCAGTGGGAGCGGGCCGTGCCGAGCCTGGTGCCCGGCGCCGACCTGGCCGCCTGGGAGGCGTACAACCGCACCGCCGGCCGGCTGCCGGAGGGGCTGCTGCACGAGCCGTTCTTCGCCGCCGCCGCCCGCACCCCGGAGCGGCCCGCGGTGATCACGCCGTCCCGCACGCTGAGCTACGGCGAACTGGCCGCCCGCGCCCACGGCATCGCCGGCCGGCTCGCCGACCTGGAGCTGCGGCCGGGCGACCTGGTCGCGGTGGTGATGGAGAAGGGCTGGGAGCAGTGCGCCGCCGTCCTCGGCATCCTCGCCGCGGGCGCCGCCTACCTGCCGATCGACCCCGAACTCCCGGACGAGCGGATCGAGTTCCTGCTCCACCACGGCAAGGTCCGGGCGGTGCTGACGCAGACCGGGACGGCCGGCCGGGTGCACGGCCGGTCGGCCGGCGCGGAGGCGGTGCTGTGCGTCGACGCGCTGCCCGCCGACGGCGTTCCGCTGCGGCCCGCCGTCCCGGCCGGCCCCGGCGACCTCGCGTACGTGATCTTCACCTCCGGCTCCACCGGGCTGCCCAAGGGCGTGATGATCGACCACCGCGGCGCCCTGAACACCGTCGCCGACATCAACGACCGCTTCGGCGTCGGCGCCGACGACCGGGTGCTGGCGCTCTCCTCGCTCAGCTTCGACCTGTCGGTGTACGACGTCTTCGGCCCGCTGGCCGTCGGCGGCGCGGTGGTGCTGCCCGACGCGGGCGCGCACCGCGACCCGGCCGCCTGGCTGGACCTGCTCACCGGGGCCGGCGTCACGGTGTGGAACTCGGTGCCCGCGCTGATGGAGCTGCTGGTCGAGCACATCGGCGTCACCGGGGCGGCCGGCGCCGCGCTGCGCCTGGTGATGCTCAGCGGCGACTGGCTGCCCGTCACCCTGCCCGACCGGATCCGGCGGCTGCTCGGCGTCCCCGAGGTGGTCAGCCTCGGCGGCGCGACCGAGGCGTCGATCTGGTCGATCCTGTACCCGATCGGCGAGGTGCCCGCCGACTGGGCGAGCATCCCGTACGGCCGGCCGATGCGGAACCAGCAGTTCCACGTCCTCGACGAGGCGCTGCGCCCCCGCCCGGCCGGCGTCCCCGGTCAGCTGTACATCGGCGGCACCGGGCTCGCCCTCGGCTACCTGCACGACCGGGCCCGTACGGCGGCGGCCTTCCCCACCCACCCGGTGACCGGCGAGCGGCTCTACCGCACCGGCGACCTGGGCCGGCTGCTCCCCGGCGGCGAGATCGAGTTCCTCGGCCGCGAGGACTTCCAGGTCAAGGTGCAGGGCTACCGCATCGAGCTCGGCGAGATCGAGGCCGCGCTGATGCAGCACCCGGACGTCCGGGCCGCGGTCGTCGCCGTCCAGGGCGAACCGCGCGGCGCCAAGCGGCTGGTCGCCTTCGTCCTCCCGCAGGAGTGCCGCACGGTGCCCGCGGACGTCAGCGAGTTCCTCGCCGCCAAGCTGCCCCGCTACATGGTGCCGGTGGTCTACCTGGAGCTCGACGCGCTGCCGCTCACCGCCAACGGCAAGGTCGACCGGAAGGCGCTGGTCGTGCCCGAGGACGCCGTCGACGAGGCCGCGCCCCCGTACGAGGCCCCGGGCACGCCGATCGAGGAGACCGTCGCCGAGGTGTGGGCCGAACTGCTGCAGGCGGAGCGCGTCGGCGTCCACGACAACTTCTTCGCCCTCGGCGGCGACTCGCTGATGGCCATGCGCGCCGTCGTCCACCTGCGCAAGGCCCTGGAGCTGGAGATCCCGATCCGGGTCCTCTTCGACAGCCCCACCCTGGCCGAGACCGCGGCCGTCCTGGAGGACCTGCTGCTCTCCGACCTGGAGGGGATGTCCGAGGAGGAGGCCCGGGCCCTGCTCGCCCACTGACCCGCCGACCGACCGACCCCACGGAGCATCCGCACGTGAACACCTCTGCGATCCCCCTCGCGGCACGCCGCGCGGTACGGGCCGACGGCTGGATCGTCGGCACCCCGCGCGGGGCCGTGCCGCCCGCCCTCCGGCTGTTCTGCCTGCCGTACGCGGCCGGCGCCGCCGCCGTCTACACCGACTGGGCCGGCCGGCTCGGCCCGGACATCGAGGTCTGCCCGGTCGAACTGCCCGGGCGCCAGACCCGCGCCCGGGAGGCGCCGTACGACCGGCTGGACCCGCTGGTGCAGGCCCTCGCCTCCGCCCTGACCGGCGAACTCGGCGTCCCGTACGCGCTGTTCGGACACAGCATGGGCGCGCTGGTGGCCTTCGGGCTGGCCCGGGAGCTGCGCCGGCGCGGCCACGGCGAACCGCGGGCGCTGTTCGTCTCCGGCGGCCTCGCCCCGACCCTGCGGCGCGAGCACCCGCTCGTCCACGAGCTGCCCGACGCGGCCGTGGTGGAGCGGCTGCGCGCGATGGGCGGCCTCCCCGAGGAGGTCTGCGCCGTACCGGAGCTGGTCGAACTGCTGCTGCCGACCATCCGCGCCGACTTCGCGGTCTGCGAGACCTACGCCCACCGGGCCGGGCCGCCGCTCGGCTGCCCGGTGGTGGCCTTCGCGGGCGCCGACGACGAGGAGGTGCCGCCCGCCCGGGTGGCGCCCTGGCGGGAGCAGGCGGGCGGGCGCTTCGCCCGGCACGTCCTGCCGGGCGGCCACTTCTTCCTGCGCTCCGCCCGGGACGAACTGCTCGCCGCCGTCCGGGCGGAGCTGGGCCGGTAGCGCGCGGCCGGACAGGACCCGGGGCTCCCGGGGGGATCGGTCAGAAGCCCCCCGGGAGCCCGAGCCGGTCGGCGAAGAAGGCGAGCAGGTCGGCGAAGAGCGCGGTGCGCCGGGAGGCCGCCCGGGCCCCGTGGCCGGCCCCGCGCTCCAGCCGGAACAGCACCGGCCGCCCGCCGGCGGTCGCCGCCTGCAGCGCGGCGGCCGTCTTGCGGGCGTGCAGCGGATCCACCCGGCTGTCACCGTCGAACACCGCGAACAGCACCGCCGGGTAGTCGGTGCCCGGCCGGACGGCGTGGTACGGCGAGTACGCGAGCAGGTGGGCGAGCTGCTCCGGGTCCGCCGCACTGCCGTACTCGCCGACCCAGCTCGGACCCATCCCGGACAGCTCGTAGCGGGCCATGTCGAGCAGCGGCGCCATGCAGACCGCGGCGGCGTAGCGCTCCGGCCGCTGGGTCAGCGCGGCCCCGACCAGCAGACCGCCGTTGGAGGCCCCCCAGATGCCGAGCCGGCGCGGGGTGGTCCAGCCGGCCGCCACCAGGTGGTCGGCGGCGGCGTGGAAGTCGTCGAAGGTGTTCTGCTTGCAGTCGAGCATCCCGGCGCGGTGCCACTCCTCGCCCTCCTCGCCGCCACCGCGCAGGTTGGCGACCGCGTACACCCCGCCGGCCGCGACCCAGGCGATGATCTCCGGCGAGCAGCCGGGGGTCAGCGACTGGCCGAAGCCGCCGTAGCCGGTGAGGATCGCCGGGCGCGGGCGGTCCGGCCGGCCGTCGGCGCCGAGCGCGCCGGGCGGGGCGATCACGAACATCCGTACGGCGGTGCCGTCGCGCGAGGTGAAGACCACCTGCCGGGTCTGCGCCACCGCGGCCCCGGCGGCCCCGGCGGGCCCGAGGGACTGCGGGGCGGGGAGGCCGGGGACGGCCGGGGCGTCCAGTTCGCCGGTGCGGGCGTCGTAGCGCAGCACGGTCGGCGGGGTGGTGAAGTCGGTGTGGACGAACCAGGCCTCGTGCCCCCCGGCGGCGTCCACCCGCAGCGGGCCGACCGTGCCGCACGGCGGGACGGGCACCGCGGCGAGCAGCCGGCCGTCGGCCAGGTCGTGCACGGCGACCTCGCCCACCGCGTGCCGGGTGCGCACGACCAGCGCGAGCGGCCGGTCGAGCCCGGGGCCGTCCAGGACGGCGAAGTCCTCCAGGACGGCCTGCGGGTCCTCCGGGACCAGGTCGGTCCAGGTGCCGGGGGAGGGGTCGCCCGGGGTGGTGACCACCACCCGGCCGCGCGGGGCGTCCAGATCGGTGGTCAGGTAGAGGCGGCCGTCCGGCGCGGTGCCGGGGCGCAGGTGCGGCGTCGAGCGCGCGTCGAGGCCCTCCTGCACGGTCCGCAGCGGCGGCCGCGCGGGGTCGGCGCCGAGCAGGTCGGCGAGCCAGAGGTCCTTGCGGGGCGCGGCCCCGGCGGTGGCGCTGACGGCCAGCCAGCGGCCGTCGGGGGAGATCCGCACGGCGTAGTGCTGGGTCTTCCCCCGGCCCTCCCCGAAGACCACCGGGTCCTGCTCGGGGTCGGTGCCGATCCGGTGCAGCCGCACCCGCCGGTGGTAGCGGCCCTCGCCGGGGTTGAGCGAGGGGTGCAGCCGGCGGACGTAGTAGAAGCCGCTGCCGTCCGGCAGCCAGGCGACCGTGGTGCGGCGGACCCGGTCGACCGGGCCGTCGAGCAGGCGCCCGGAGGAGACGTCCAGGACGAACAGCGAGGAGTCCTCGGTGCCCCCGGCCGCCAGCTGGTAGGCGAGCCGGCGGCCGTCCCAGGAGGGCTCCCAGCGTTCCAGGGTGGTGCCGCCGGTCGGGTCCAGCCGTGCCGGGTCGACCAGCACCCGGACCTCGCCGGACGGCTCCACGACGACCAGCTCGGGGTGCTCGGCGCCGGGCAGTGCACGGGTGAGGAAGAGCCGGCCGCCGGCCGGGCGCGGGGCGGAGCGGGCGGCGAGCCGTTCGGACAGCTCGGCCAGCCGGGCCTCGGCGGAGGCGCGCGCCGTCCAGCCGTCGGCGGCCGAGCGGTAGTGCGCGTCCTGCTTCTCCGTCCACTCCCGGACGGCCGGGTCGTCGGCGTCCTCCAGCCAGCGGTACGGGTCGGGCGGCAGGGCGGGGCCGGTCATCCGCGGTCCTCCGGGGGTCGGGGTCGTCGGGGTCGCCGGGGGCCGGGGTCCGGCTCCGGCTCCGGGGCGGCGGCGGGCGGGGTCGGCGCGGGGCCGGCGGGTGCGACCGGTTCGGCGGGGTCGGCGGCGTGGGTGACCACGGCCAGCAGGGGGTCCTCGGCCGCCTCCCCGTGAGCCGGTCCGGGCCCGGGGGCGGGGACGGGCTCGGGGGCGGGCCCGGGCTTCGCCGGAGCCCCGCCGAGCCGGCGGGCCGCCTGCAGCGGCAGCCAGCCGCCCGCCGTCACCGCGCCGGTCAGCACCGCGAGCACCGCCCAGGTGCCGGGCCCGCCGAGCGCGTCGAGCAGGGTGCCCGCCGTCACCGGCCCGAGCGCGGCCAGCCCGCCGAGCAGCAGCCCGGTGGCGGCGCTGACCCGGCCGATCAGGTGCCGCGGGCTCTGCCCGAACACCGCCTGCCCGACCACCACCCCGGCCGCCGGGGAGAGCATCATCAGCAGCGTCAGCAGCGCGGCGACCACCGGCGGCCGGAAGGTCACCGTGAAGACCGCCAGCAGCACCGTCCAGCCCGCCCCGATCCCCAGCAGGATCGTCGGCACGCTCAGGTGCCGGACGAACCACGGCGCCAGCAGCGAGCCGGCCACCCCGCCGACGCCCGCGCAGGACAGCACCAGGCCGATCACCCAGCCGGGCTCCCCGTCGCCCTGCAGCTCCAGGATCACCACCACGTCGATGGCCGCCGCGACCAGGTTGACGACGGCGGCGTACACCAGGATCACGAACAGCGCCCGCTGCCCGAACAGCCAGCGGATGCCCGCCAGCACCCCCCGGTCCTCGCCGCGCCGCTCGGTGGGTCCTGGCCGCACCCCGATGCGCCACAGCAGCAGCGCCGAGACGCCGTACGACACCGCGTCCACCGTGAACGGCAGCATCGGGTCGGCCGCGTACAGCACGCCGCCGAGCGCCGGGCCGGCCAGGCTCACCACCGACTGCAGGGCCTGGCCGATGCCGAGCGCGTCGGCCAGGTGCTCCTTGGCGACGATGTCCCGCGTGAGGACGGTGTTGGCCGGTCCGAACAGCGCCGTCGCCATGCCCTCGACCGCGGCCACCAGCAGCAGGTGCGGGTAGGCGGGCGGGCCGGACAGGGCGGTCAGCGGGATGCTCGCCACCGCCAGCATCCGCACCAGGTCGGTGGTCAGCATGACCGTGCGCCGGTTCCACCGGTCGACCAGGCTGCCCGCCGGGAGGCGGAAGCCCAGCCGGGTCACCAGGGTGACCGTGGCGACCGCGCCGGCCTGCGCGGCGCTGCCGCCGAGGCCGAGCACCAGCAGCGGGTAGGCGATCGTCGACATCGCCGAGCCCAGGGTGGAGGCGAGGTCGGCGAGGAACGAGCGGCGGAAGTCGCGGTTGCTGCGCAGCACGTCGGCGAGCACGGCCCCGCCCTCCTACAACCGGCCGGTGGCGTGCAGGTGGTCGAGGATCCGGCCGTCCACGTTGTCCTGGAACCGCTCCATGACCGCGGTCTCGGCCTGCTCGTACTCGTAGCCGCAGGTCACCCAGCGCTCCGGTACGCCGTCGGAGTCCAGGTAGCCGTGGTCGACGTGCCCGACCTCCATGCCCGCCTTGCCGGCCGACTGCCAGCTGCTGAACAGCGTGCCGTCGGCGTTGACCACCGCGCCGTGCCGGCCGCCCGGCTCCGTGCAGATCTGGCAGGTCGTGCGCATGCTGGGGCGGGCGAAGTTGTAGCCCCGCTCCAGGGATTCGACGGCCCACTCGACGAAGCGGTCCTCGACCTGCCGGGCCCGGGAGAGGTCGTTGCGGTAGCCGATGCCGGAGTCGCCGACCCAGGCGAAGGTGAAGGTGCAGCGGCGCGGGTCGGTGCGGCCGTCCAACTGGGCGAAGAGCTCGCCGATCCGGTCCACGTTGTGGTGCGAGACGTTGACCCGGAAGTTCCACAGCAGGCCGGTCGCCGCGGTGGCCGCCTCGATGTTGGCGAGGATGGCGTCGAAGGTCCCGCCGCCCGCGTGGGTGACCCGGGTGCCGTCGTGGTCGGCCCGGCTGCCGTCGAAGGTGATCTGCACGGCGCGCAGCCCGGCCCGGTGCAGCTGGCCGGCCCGCCGCGGGTTCAGCAGCACCCCGTTGGTGGTCATCGCCGCCGGGCCGAGGCCCAACGGGCCGCAGCGCTCCAGCAGTTCGACGCAGCCGCGCGGGTTGAGCAGCGGCTCGCCGCCGAACAGCAGCAGGTAGAGCTTCTCCAGGCCCGCATCGGACATCCGGCCGGCGGTGAAGTCGACGATCCGGTCGATCGTGCGGGAGTCGAGCCGCCGCCGGTCGATCCGCGGCGGGCGGTGGCCGCCCTTGAGGTCGGGGCCGGTGTTCTGGAAGCAGTAGCCGCAGCCGAGGTTGCAGGCCGTGCTGGTCAGCACCGTCAGGGCGAAGGTCTTGTGGGTCCGCTCGCGGAACGCGCCCGCGCCGCGCAGCCAGCGCTCCACGTCGGGCCGCACGGTGCCGTCCGCGGCGACGTGCTCCGGTTTGAGCAGGGTCCAGGTCCGGTTGCCGATGAACCACCAGCCCCGGTCGCTCCTGATCAGGCGCGGGGCGTCCACCTCGTCCAGCCGGGTGCCGATCAATTCGCTCTCCCTCGGTCGGCGGGCTCGGCCGCCGTCGGCCGGCCTGACAGCACACAAGCGCGAGGCTAGGCAGCGCCGGTTTGCCGCCGGTATGCGGCAGGTTGGCGGGCAGCTTCGGCCCGCCCGGCGCCGCCCGCCCCGGCCGACGGCGCCCATACCGGACGCAAACCGAACCCCAACTCGGCCGCTCTAGCCTTGCTCTGACGCTCCGTTCGCCCGCCGACACGCCATGGAAGGGGGCAGACCGTCATGCCCGAGCCGACCCCCTCGGACCTGCCCGCCGAGCCGGAGGTCCCGCAGCCGGACCCGGCCGAGGAACCGGACATCGTCCTGCACTCCGCGGACGGCGACGACGGCGAAACGCCCTGGTGCATCGGCGACATGTCGGCGTACTGACCGGAGGCCGACCATGAGCTGCCAGACCTGCGCCGCGGAACTCCCCGACGGCGCCCGCTTCTGCGCCCACTGCGGCGCGCCGGTCGCGGACCGCGCACCCGCCGCCGAGGAGCGCCGGGTCGTCACCGTCCTCTTCTGCGACCTGGCCGGATCGACCGAGCTCTCCGGCCGCCTCGACGTCGAGGTGCTGCGCTCGGTGCTGCTGCGCTACTACGGGCTGATGGAGCGCCGGATCGAGGAACACGGCGGCGTCGTCGAGAAGTTCATCGGCGACGCGGTGATGGCGGTGTTCGGCCTCACCGCGACCCGGGAGGACGACGCCCGGCGCGCCCTGGAGACCGCCCTCGACATGCTGGCCGCGCTCGACGGACTCAACACCCAGCTGGAGCGCGACCACCGGATCAGGCTCGGCGCCCGGATCGGCGTGCACACCGGCGAGGTGGTCACCACCGCCGACCCCGCCCGGCGGCAGGCCCTGGTCTCCGGCGAGGTGGTGAACATCGCCGCCCGCCTGGAGGCCGCGGCCGGCACCGGCGAGGTGCTGCTCAGCGCGCAGACCTGGCGGGCCGCCGGGCCGGGGCCGGTCGTCGACGACGCCGGCCCGCTCACCCTCAAGGGGGTGGCCGGCCCGGTCGAGGCACTCCGCCTGCTCGGCCTCTCCGACGCGGGGCGCACCCCGCGGCTCGACGTGCCGTTCGTCGGCCGCGAACGCTACCTCAGCGAACTCGACCTGGCCTGGCGGCGGGTGGTGGAGGAGCGGGACGTCCACGTGCTGACGCTGCTCGGCGAGGCGGGGATCGGGAAGACCCGGCTGGTCGACGAATGGCTGCGCCGCTCGGCCGCGCAGCTCGGCCGGGTCGGCACCGGGCGCTGCCGGGCGGCGGGGACCGGGGGTTCGCTGCACGCCCTCGCCGAGTGCCTGGCCCCGCTGGTCGAGGGCGGCGCTCCCGCCGCCGACCCCGCCCCGGCTGGGGAGCCCCCCGACGGGCCCGCCACCGCCGCCGCCCTCGCCCTGCTGCGCACCGGACTGCTGTTCGACGGCACCCCCGCCCCCTCCGCGGACGACACCTGCGCGGCCGTCGCCCACCTGCTGACCGTCCGCACCGGCGAGGGCCCGATGCTGCTCGTCCTGGACGACCTGCACTGGGCCGACGAGCCCTTCGTCGCCCTGCTCGACCGCCTGGTGGAGGACCTGCGCCGACTGCCCATCCTGGTGCTCTGCCTGGCCCGCCCCGAGCTGATGGACTCCTGCCCCGGCTGGGGCAGCGGCCGGGCGAACTCCACCACCGTCACCGTCACCGGCCTCGCCCCGGCCGACTCCGCCGCCCTCGCCGCCCATCTGGTCGACCTCGCCCTGCACGACGCCGCGGCCACCGAGCAGATCGTCGCCCAGGCCGACGGCAACCCGCTCTACCTCGAACAGCTCGCCGCGGCCGTCGAGGAGTCCGGCGGCGCCGAGGGGCTGCCGCCCGACCTGCACGCGCTGCTGGCCGCCCGGATCGACCGGCTGGACGAGACGGCCCGCACCGCGCTGCGCCACGCGGCCGTGGTGGGGCGGGAGTTCGACGTCGACGACCTGGACGCGCTGGCCGGCGGACCCGCCGCGGGGCCGCCCGGCGACCCGGCGGTGCTGCGCACCCTGACCCGGCGCGGGCTGGTCAAACCGATGCGCCGCCCGTTCGGCGCCGGCGCCGCCTACTGCTTCGTCAACGGCGTCACCCAGCGGGTCGCCTACGAGGGGCTGACCAAGTCCCGGCGCGGCGAACTCCACGAGCACTACGCCGCATACCTGGAGCGGGCCGGCTGCCCGGACGCCCTGGTCGGCACGCACCTGGAGCAGGCCTACCGCTACCGCAGCGCGGTCGGCCGCCGCACCGAACAGCACCTGGTGCTGCGCCGGCGGGCGCTGCGCCACCTCGCCCGGGCCGGGGCCGGCGCGCTCGGCCGGGTCGACCTGCCCTGGGCGCTCACCCTCTTCCAGCGGGCCGCCGACCTCGCCGAACCGGGCGACCCCGGCCGGCCCGAGGTGCTGCAGGGGCTGGGCGAGGTGCTGCTGGCGCTCGGCCGGGCCGGCGAGGCGCGCGAGGTGCTGCAGCACGCCGTCGCCGAGGCACAGGCCGCCGCGGCCGGCGGCGCGGGCCCGGCGTCGGGTACGGCAGCGGGCACGGCCGCCCACGCCCGGCTGCACCTGGCGGCCCTGGCGCAGGACGACACCGCGCTGGAGCAGTCCGCCGTCGAGGCGCTGGAGGTCTTCCGGGCCTGCGGCGACGAACTCGGCCTGGCCCGCAGCCGGCTGGTGCTCGCGGGCTCCTGCCAGCGCCGCGGCTGGCACGGCCGGGCCACCGAGGCCCTGGGTCACGCGCTCGGCCACTCGCTGGCCGCCGCGGCCGACCGGGAACTCGCCAACACCCTCGGCGCGATCGGCCTCTCGCTCTGGCACGGCCCGGAACCGGCCCCGGCCGCCGCCGAGCGCTGCGAGGCCCTGCTCGCCGCGCACGGCACCGACCGGCTGTCCGTCCAGGTCACCCTGGGCTTCCCGCTCACCGTGCTGCACGCCGTCCAGGGCCGCGCCGACCGGGCCGCGGACTGCCTGGCCGCGGCCCAGCGGGCCATGGCGGCGCTCGCCTACGGGGAGGGCGCGGTGTTCGGCCCGCTGCTGTACGGCACGCTCGCCGCCCTCGCGGACCACCCCGGGCAGGCCCGGCCCGCGCTCCGCGAGGCGCTGGCCGCGGCCCGGTCGCTGCGGGCCGGCGGGCTGGTCCGCACCGCCGCCCTGGAACTCGCCCGGGCCGAACTCGCGGCCGGCCGCTGGCAGCGGGCCGCCGGCCTGGTCGACGAGCTGGTGGTGCCCGCCGGCCACCCGGTGGTGCTGGCCAACCGGGCCGGGGTGCAGGCCCGGATCCGCGCCCACGAGGGCCGGACGGCCGAGGCGCTGCGGCTCGCCCGCCAGGCGGTGCTGACCGCCCACCGGACGGACTCCCCGGCCGACCGCGCCACCGCCTGCCTCGACCTGGCGCACACCGCGGCCCTGCTCGGCCTGCCGCACCGGGCCCGGACGGCGGTGCTGGCGGCCCGCCGGCGCTACGCGGCCAAGGGGCACGCGGTCGGGGTGGCCCGCACCGAGCGGCTGCTGGGGGAGCTGGGCCCGGCGCGGCCGCCGGAGAGCACCGGCCGGACGGAAGGACGGGGTGGCCGATGACCACGACCAGGACCGCCGCACTGACCTGGAACCTGCTCGACCGCGGCCCCGGCGACATCCCGGTCGCCGCCTCCGGCGCGGGCCCGGTGACCCCCGCGTGGGCGTACGGCGGCGCCGACGGCACCGGGGTGCGGGTCTGCATCGTCGACAGCGGGGTGGAGTCCGGGCACCCGATGGTCGGCGAGGTCGCCGGCTCGTACGCGGTGGTGGCGGGTGCGGCCGGCCCGGAGGTGCGGGAGGTGGAGCCCTCGGACACCTGCGGCCACGGCACGGCCTGCGCCAGCGTCGTCCGGCGGGTGGCGCCCGGCTGCGAGCTGCACAGCGTCCGGATCCTCGGGGAGCGCGGCGCGGGTTCGGGGGACGCCCTGCTCACCGGGCTGAGCTGGGCCATCGGGCAGCGCTACGACGTGATCAACCTGAGCCTGTCGACCGCCCGCCCGCAGTTCAACCAGGTGCTGCGGGAGCTGGCCGACGACGCCTACTTCAGCCGCTCGGTGATCGTCGCGTCCGCGCACAACTCGCGGATCGAGAGCTTCCCGTGGCGGTTCTCCTCGGTGATCTCGGTCGGCAGCCACGCCGAGGACGACTCCGGCCTGGTGCTCTACAACCCCTCCCCGCCGGTGGAGTTCTTCGCCCGAGGCCAGGCCGTGCCGGTGGCGGGCCTGAACGGCAGCACCACCCGCAACACCGGCAACAGCTTCGCGGCGCCGCACATCACCGGACTGAGCGCGTTGATCCTCGGCAAGCACCCCCGCCTGACCACCTTCGAGCTGAAGACGATCCTCTACCTGACCGCAGCCAATGTGCGAGGAGCCTGACCATGGACCACGCGACGGACCGCGCCACGGACTCTGCGGACTCCACGGCGATGATCGCGGCGATCTCCGGAGCCCTGGCCGACCCCGGCCCGGACGACCGCGAACTGCTGGGCTCCATCGTGCGGGTGGCGCGCGAGATCTTCGGGGCGGCGGCCAGCTCGATCTTCCTCTTCGACCGCGAGCACGACCAGTTGGTCTTCGAGGCGGTCTCCGGCGAGGGGGAGGAGTTCCTGGTCGGGACGAGATTCCCGGCCCACCGCGGGATCGCCGGCTGGGTCGCCGACACCGGGGAGCCGATGACCGTCGACAACGTCGCGGGCAGCGCGCTCTTCGCCCAGGACCTCGCGGAGAAGACCCGCTACGTGCCGGACGCGATCATGGCGGCCCCGGTGGTCCACCGCGACGAGGTGCTCGGCGTCATCCAGGTGCTCGACCCGCACCCGCAGTCGCGCACCAGCATCGCCGACCTCGACCTGCTGGCGGCCTTCGCCGTACAGGCCGGGCTGGCCCTGCACGGCCTCGTCCGCAGCCGGGAGGCCCGGCGGGCGCTGACCCTGGGCGGCGCCGAGTTCGAACGGCTCGCCGGGATCGTCCGGGTGCTCGGGGAGCTGGCGCCGGAGCAGCGGGCCACCGGCCTGCGGCTGGTCGACTCGCTGCACGAGGTGCTGACCGCGATGGCCCGCTGAGCCGACCCGCCTGCGGCCGGCGGGCCGCCGACACCCAGGGTCACGCCCTGCCCGGCGTCACGCCCCGCCCGGGGCGGCCGCGCTGCGGTGCAGGGCGGCGGCGTAGCGGTGGCCCAGCCGCGGCATCCGGTACCGGACGGCGTGCGCGACCACCTCGTCCGCGGCGTGCGCGACCACCTCGTCCACGGCCTCCGCGGTGTCCTCCCCGCGGCCGGCCGGGACGACCACGTGGGCCTCGATCAGCTCCTCGACGATCCGCTCGGCGGGCTCGGGCAGTCCGTCCAGGGCCGCCAGCAGGACGCCCTGGTCGAAGGACGGCGGCAGCGCCCCCAGCGCCCCGAACGCCGCCGCCTGCCGGGGCGCCAGCCCGCGGTGGAACCGCCGGTAGCCGTCGTGCACCGAGGCGTCCCCCACCGACAGCTCGTCCAGGCTGGCGGGCCGCAGGACCAGCTGCTCGGCGTACTCGCGCAGCGACAGATGGCGCAGGGCCGCCAGTTTGGCCGCCAGGGTCCGGACCACCAGCGGCGACAGCCCGTACAGCTCGCGCAGCCGGTGAAGCGGGCGGTCGTCGCGCCCGAGGCGGTCCGCGCCGAGCACCGCGGCCAGCAGTTCGAGGGCCTCGGCCGGGGTGAACTCCTCCAGTTCGAGGCGGTACCCGCACTCCAGGCCGGACAGCCGGCGCGCGGTGGTGACCAGGGTGCGGCTCGGCCCGCGCCCCGGCAGCAGCCGGCGGACCTGCGCCTCGCCGGTCGCGCCGTCCAGCACGAAGAGGAACTGCCGTTCGGCGATCCACGAGCGCCACAGCGCCAGGGCCGCGGTCTCCTCGCGCGGCGGCGGCACGTCCAGCCCGGTGCTGCGCAGCAGGCCGGTCAGCACCTCGTGCCAGTCCCGCGGCGCCCCGTCGGGGTGGGCCAGCGGCACGAAGACCTGGCCGTCGGCGAAGCGGTCGGCGACCAGGTGGCCGACGTGGACGGCGAACGCCGTCTTGCCGACCCCGGGCGGGCCGGAGACGGCGGCCAGGTCGGTACATCGCCCGTCGCCGGTCAGCACCGCCACCACCTCCTCGACCTCCCGGGTGCGGCCGACGAAGTCCGGGAGGTCCCGCGGGAGTTGGCAGGGCTTGGCGCGCTCCCCGCGGCGGTCGCGGCCGGGCCCGGCGGACCGGTCGCCGGCGCGGTCGCCGGCCAGGATCGAGCGGTAGAGCTCCCGCAGCACCGGGCTCGGGTCGAGGCCCAGCTCCCGGGCGATGAACTGCCGGTGCGCCTCGAAGCAGGCGAGCGCCTGCCGCCGGCCGCCGACCTGGTCCAGCGCCGTCATGTGCAGTGCGGTCAGCCGCTCCCGGAACGGGTGCCGGGAGCTCAACTCGCCCAGCCGGTCCAGCAGTCCGAGGGCCCGGCCGGCCTCCACCTCCAGCTCGGCCCAGTCCTCGTACCCGGCGAGGAAGCGGTCGGTGAGCCGCTGCGACTCGCGCACCACGAAGGGGCTGCCCAGCAGGTCGACCAGCGGCTGGTCCCGCCAGAGCCGGACGGCCTCGCCGAGCAGCGCCGCGGCCGCGGCCGGGTCGCCCGCACGCTGGGCCTGCCGCCCGGCGGCGGCCAGCCGGTCGAAGCGCAGCAGGTCGCACTCCTCGGCGGTGACGGCGAGCGTGTAGCCGTACGGGACGTGGCGGATCCGGTCGCCCAGGATCTTGCGCAGCGCGGACACGTAGACCTGGAGGTTCTTGCGCGCGGTCCGCGGCTGGTCGCCGTCCCAGAGCGCGTCGATCAGCTGGTCTACGGACAGCACGGTGTTGGCCCGGCAGAGCAGCGCGGCCAGTAGCAACCGCTGCTTGTACGGGCCGAGTTCGAGCGGGGTGTCGCCCGAACGCACCTCCAGCGGCCCGAACAGGGTGACGTGCAGGGACTGTCTCAGGGTTTCTGTCGCACCGTTGTCACCGGTCATGTGGCCCCTCCCCCAGAGTGCGCCCGAGCGCACGACAAGGCCCGGCCCGATCGGGGCCGAGCGGTTGTCCGTACTCCGTCGAGAAGCTTCGCCGACGCGAGGATGCCTGGCAAGGACGCGGTGAGCGATTGGTGAACACGGATCCGCAGGCCCCCTGCGCCGGGGCCGGCCGGGCCCCCGACCGGTCGACAAGCTGTCAGAAAGCCAGCCGCATACCGGACTTCAACCGCACCGCCCTAGCGTCGCAGTGTGACGTCGGAGGACGTCCGAGCACCACCGAGAGGAGATCCCGAATGACGAACCCTGACGTCCAGGCCCACTCCGCCGGGGACGACGACGAGGACCTGGCGGGCTGCGGCGTGCAGTTCAACGCCAGCTTCGACGAGGGCGACGTGCAGGCCCACTCCGCCGGGGACGACGACGAGGACCTGGCGGGCTGCGGCGTGCAGTTCAACGCCAGCTTCGACGAGAGCGACGTCCAGGCGCACAGCGCGGGCGACGACGACGAGGACCTCGCGGGCTGCGGCGTCCAGTTCAACGCCAGCTAGCCGCGGGCTCCACGCACACCCGTCCACCACCGGTGCCCAGCGGCCCGGCGGTGGGCGGGCCGGGCGTGTTTTCCGCTATTCCGCACCGACCACCCTGGGAGAGGCCCGTGGAAAGTCTGCTCCGGCTCGTCGACGACCTCCAGGTGCTCGAAACCTCCTGGGAGCGCGAGCCCTTCGTCAGCACCGGCCTGGGCGGCTTCGACGACGTCTTCTCGCTGGAGATCGCCGAGCGCCTGATCCACAGCAGCCTGCCGATGACCGCGGTCCGGCTCTTCGACGACGGCACGCAGCTGCCCGCGGAGCGGATCCTGCGCAACCGGGGGAGCAACCCGCGCAGCCGGGAGAAGTTCGCCGACGGCACGAAGATCGCGGACTGCGTGGGCCGGGGCGCCACGCTGACCCTGGAGGAACTGCAGAACCACTGCCCCGAGGTGGCCCGGTTCGCCGCCGACATCGCCCGGGAGACCGGCTACGAGGCCGACTGCACGGCCTTCCTGACTCCGCCCCGGGCCCGCGGCGCCGCGCCGCACTTCGATCTGCTGGGGATCTTCCTGCGCCAGCTGTACGGCTCCAAGCGCTGGCGGGTCGGCCGGCCGGTGCACCGGCTGCCGAGCCGGGCCGTGCCGGTCGACCCCTCGGCGGCGGACGACCCGGTGCTCGACGTGGTGCTGAAGGAGGGTGAGTGCCTCTATCTGCCGCGCGGCTTCGTCCACGTCGGCGACACCACCGACGAGCCCTCGCTGCACCTGTCGATCGGCCTGCGCGGCCTCACCTGGGAACGGGTGCTGCGCAGCCTGCTGTCGGCGGCCGTCGAGGAGCACGAGGAGCTCCGCGAGATGCTGCCGCCGGCCTTCTCGGACCTCGACCGGGCCGCGCTCTACCGCGAGCGCGCCGAACTCCTCGCCCGCCACCTGGCCGGCGTCGACTTCGCGCAGCTGCCGCTCGCCCCGCTCCGGGCCCGCCAGCCCACGGCCTCGCGGGTGCACGGCACGCTGGCCGCCGCCGTCGACCGCCCGGCGGCCGACCCCCCGGCGGCCGACCGCCCGTAGCGGCCGTCCGGGCGCAGCGGCGGGGCCCGGGTGCCGTCGCCCCCGGGCCCCGCCTGCTGCCGGGCCTCAGTCGAGGCCGAGCGCGTGGAGCATCGGCCGGAGCTTGGCGCGGGTCTCCGCGTACTCCTCGGCCGGGTCGGAGCCGGCCACGAGGCCGCACCCGGCGTACAGCGAGGCGGCGTACGGCGCGCCGGTCGCGGTCGTGCGGCCGTCCGCGGGCGCCGCGGTGCGGATCAGCGCGGAGCGGATCGCGACGGCGAATTCGCCCGCGCCCGCCGGGTCCGTCCAGCCGACCGCGCCGGCGTACCAGCCGCGGGCCAGGCCCTCGTGGCGGGTGAGCCAGTCCAGCGCCTCGGCCCGCGGGTGGCCGCCGAGCGCGGGGGTGGGGTGCAGCCGGTCGACGAACTCCAGGACGCCGGCGGCCGACCGGGCGAGCCGGCCCTCCACCGGGGTGGCCAGGTGCTGGACGTTGGCCAGCCGCAGGACGGCGGGGGTGTCCGGGACGGACAGCGCGGTGCAGGAGTCGGCGAGGGCGTCCCGGAGCATCCGCACCACGACGTCGTGCTCGTGGCGGATCTTCGGGCTGTCGGCCAGTTCCCGGGCGAGCGCGGCGTCCTGCTCGGGGTCGGCGCCGCGCGGGGCGGTGCCGGCCAGGGCCAGGGTGTGCACGGTGCCGCCGGCGACCCGGGCGAGGTACTCGGGGGTGGCGCCGATGAAGGCGTGCCCGTTCTCCTCGACCGCGAAGACGGTGGCCCCGGGGTAGGCCGCGCTCAGCCGCCGGACGGCGGCCGGGACGTCGAAGGGGGTGTCGGCGGTGACCCGCAGCTCGCGGGCGAGCACCACCTTGGTGAAGGCGCCCTCGCCGATCCGCTCGACCGCCTCCCGGACCAACTGCTGCCAGGCGTCCGCGGAGGGGAGTTCGCGGTGCTCGGTGCGGGCGGGCGGGGCCGTCCGCGGGGCGGGCCCGGCGGACTGGTACTGCTCGGCGAGGTGGGTGAGCTGCTTGGCGAGCTGCCCGGGGTCGTCGGTGGGCAGGACCAGGGCGTTGAGCCGCAGTTCGGCGCTGCCCGGGGCGTCGGGCCGGCCGGCGCGCAGCTGCAGGGCGGGCACCCAGAGCAGGGCCTCGGGCAGGGGTCCGGGCGTGTCGGCGCCCGGGCTGTCGGCGGCGAAGGAGAACCCGCCCACCAGCAGCGGGCCCCCGGCGGCCGGCCCGCCGGTCACCGCGTCGGCGGCCAGCTGCCGCCAGGACTCCCGGACGGCGGCGATCCGCCCCTCGCCGCGGCCGGTGAGGTCGTGCGCGGTGCCGAAGGCGGTCAGCCGGGTGCCGTCCCAGGCGGACTCCCAGAGCAGCGAGCGGCCGGTCAGTTCCCGTCCGCGGCACCAGAGTTCGGCCGGGTCGAGCGCTCCCGCCAGGGGCGCCGCCCAGCCGGCGAGCACCGGCCGCTGCCGTGCCCGGGCGGCGGCCACGGCGCGCCGGGCGAGGTCGAGCAGTTCCCCGCGGGCCGCGGGCCCGAGCCAGGGCTCGGGGGCCGGGGCCGGTGCAGGTAAGGGCGCTTGGGCGGAGGCGGCGGGTGCGAGGTCCGGTGCGGCGGTGTCGGGGCGCACGGTCAGTACACCCCTTCGACCACGGCGGACGGGCCGGCGCTCTCCGGCGGTCGGACGTCGGCCACGCCGTCCTGCGGGTACGCCGCGGTGGGCGGGATGCGCAGCGCGACGTCCCGCTCCAGCGTCCACGGCAGCAGCAGGTCGCGGGAGAGCAGGCTGATCCGGGCCTGCCCGCGCTCGCCGTAGCCGACCTCGCGGGTGGGGTCGGCCGGGTCCACCAGCCGGAGTCGGCTGTAGGGGTGGTAGGGGACGAAGACGCAGTCCTCGGTGTCCTCGGGGGTGCGCGGGCGCTGCGGGGCGATGCCCATCATGGTGTTGCCGTAGAGGCCGACCAGTGCGGCGTCCGGGAACACCTCGGTCTCCAGGGCGCGCAGGGTCTCGGTGCCGATGCTGGTGCCGGCCCAGATGATGCCGCGCACCTTCTGCCGGACCAGGTCGAGCACGTCGTCGCGGGCGGCGATGGCCTCCAGTACCGGCGGGGTGGCGAAGAGCACCGAGACCGGCTGGCTGCGCAGCACGTCGAGGGCCTGGTCGAGCAGGTGTCCGACGTACCGGGCGACCTCGTCGGTCTGCCGCTGCTTGGCGGCCCGCTTCACCCAACGGGGGTCGAAGTCGAGGTAGTGGCAGAAGGTGCGGCGCAGTTGGGCGAGCAGGCCGACGGAGCGGCCGACGATGTGCGGGCCGGTGGGGCCGATGTGCAGCCAGTGGCCGGCGCCCTCGCCGGGGACGCCGTGCTCGGCGAGCACCTCGCTGACCCAGGAGACGCCGGCGCGCCGGGAGCGGGATTCGACGATGCGCTTGGGGCGTCCGGTGGTGCCGCCGCTGTCGAAGACCTGGAAGTCCCAGTCGGTGCGGTCGATCCCGGCGGGCACGAGTTCGTCGACGGAGACGTCCCGCCACTCCTCGCTGACGTCGGGGAAGAGGTCGAGGTCGGCCCAGCTGCGGATGTCGCGCAGCGGGTCGAAGGGGAGTTCGGCGGCGCGCTTGACCCAGAACGGCGAGCCGGTGGCGGGGGAGAAGTGCCACTCCATCGCGGCGCGGACGAAGTCCTCGGGGGAGAGCGAGGGGTCGAAGGGTGCGGGGGTGTCCTTGGTCATCTCTGCCTCCGGGGGTCAGACCTGGGTGAGGAAGCGGGAGCGCGGGCGGACCAGCGTGCGGCCGACCGCCTTGACGACGGGTTCCAGCCGTTCCATCAGGTCGGTGAACTGTGCGGCGTCCAGGGCCTGCGCCCCGTCGCAGAGGGCGGTGCCGGCGTCGGTGTGGACGTCCACCAGCAGGCCGTCGGCCCCGCAGGCGGCGGCGGCCAGCGACATCGGGCCGACCAGGTGGGGGCGGCCGGTGCTGTGGCTGGGGTCGACGACCACCGGGAGGTGGGTGAGCCGCTTGGCCTCGGCGACCGCGCTGAGGTCGAGGGTGAAGCGGGTGGCGCGCTCGTAGGTGCGGATGCCGCGCTCGCACAGGACGACGCCGCCGTTGCCCAGGTGGAGGACGTACTCGGCGGCGAGCAGCCATTCCTCGACGGTGGCGGCCATGCCGCGCTTGAGCAGGACGGGTCGGCCGGAGAGGCCGGCCTCGCGCAGCAGGGCGAAGTTCTGCATGTTGCGGGTGCCGATCTGGAGCATGTCGCTCTCCTCGGCGACCCGTTCGACGTCCTCCGGGGTGACGACCTCGGTGACGACGGGCAGTCCGGTGCGTCCGCGCTGTTCGGCGAGGAGGGCGAGGCCGGCCATGCCGAGGCCCTGGAAGCTGTAGGGGGAGGTGCGGGGCTTGAACGCGCCGCCGCGCAGCATCCCGGCGCCGCCGGCCGCGACGACGTCCACGACAGTTGTCATCTGCTGTGGGGTCTCCACGGCGCACGGGCCGGCGATCACCAGGAAGCCGTCGCCGCCGACCACCGGTCCGTCCACGCCGCCGACGGCGACCCGGGTGTCCTGCGGGCGGAAGCTGCGGCTGGTCAGGCGCTGGGCGCCGGGGACGAGGACGACCCGGTCGACGCCGGGCGAGCGCTCGGCGGACTCGGCCGTCTCCGGCGTGCCGGCGCCCTCGGTGACCAGCACCGCAACCCCGTCCGCCGTGCCGGACACGGGTGTCAGTCCGGTGTCCTTCAGCAGCCGGCCGACCGCGTCGGTCTGTTCGCGCGTTGCCGTGGGGCTCATTACGACGATCATGCGTGCCCTTCCCATGGGGGGCCGTCGCGCGCGGGGTCCCGGCCTGCTCGCGGCAGCGAGCGGTGGTGGCGGGCGGACGGTCGCGGCGCGCCTCGACGGAGCTCTTGCGATCGGTGCGATCCTCCCCGGCGGCGGCAAGCATGTCAATGAGGGTTGTCAGCTCACGTTAATGATGCTCAAATCGCTGTGCCCCTCCGGACCGCCCCGGACCGGACGGGGCGGCCGAGTTCCGCATGAGCGTGGAGGTGTGCCGTGAAGATGATCGACATCAGCCAGGGGTGGTACGAGGGAATGCCCTCGTACGACGCGCCCTGGTACCCGAAGTTCGGCGTGCGCCGGGCGATGACCCCCGCCACCGACCCGGCGAAGGGCGGTCGCACCTTCTCCGACCTGCAGATCTTCCCGCACAACGGCTCCCACGTGGAGTCCGGCTACCACTTCTTCGAGGACCGCGAGAAGATCGACGAAGTCCCGCTGGAGACCTTCGTCGGCCGGGTCTGCATCGCCGACCTGTCGTACAAGCGGGACCTCGACCCGGTCACCGGCGAGGACCTGGAGAAGGCGCTGCACGAGGTCTGGCAGCCCGGCGACCGGCTGCTGATCCGCACCGACCACCCCAACCGCTACCTGGGGCGCGAGGACTACTGGGACCGCCCGCCGTACACCACGGTGTCCGCCGCGGACTGGGCGATCGACAACGGCGCCGTGCTGGTCGGCATGGACTGCATCACCGAGCGGCCGGACGACCGCAGCGGCCAGGTGCACCGCCGCCTGCTGGAGGCCGGCATCCCGATCCTGGAGAACATCCAGAACCTGGACCAGATCGATGCGCCCGTCGCCCACCTGTTCGCCCTGCCCGTGAAGATCGCCGGTGTCGAGGCCGCCCCGGTCCGGGCCGTGGTCTTCGAGGGCTGGCCGAACTGACCGGAGAGGCTGGTCCGACATGCTGTCACTGCCGCTGCTCCGGCTGGGGGTCGAGAGCCCCTCGCGGGAGACCCGCGTCCTGACCGACGTGGCGGGCGAGCCGCTGGCGACCGTCCACCAGGCGCCGCCGCTGGTCACCCGGCTGACCGTCCGGGCGATGCGGGAGGCCCGCCGGGCCGCGGGCGGCCCCGCCGACGAGCCCGATCCGGTGGCCCTGGCCGCCGTACTGGCCGAGGCCGGCCGGCTGTTCGCCGGGGCCGACCTCGGCGGGCAGAGCCCCGAGGAGTACGCCCGGCACCAGGCCCTGGCCTCCGGGGTCCCGATCGGTGCGGCCCGGCGCACCGCCGCCCGGCTGGCCGCCGAGGCGGGCCTGCTGCCCGAGGTGGTCGCCGTGCAGCGGCCGGCCGGCACCGGTCCCGGCACCCCGGCCCGCTGGGCCCGGCGCGGCTCGGTGCTCGGCGTGGTCGCCCCCAGCAACCACCCGGCCACCCAGTTCGGCTGGCTGAAGGCGCTGGCCCTCGGCTACGGCGTCGCCGTCCGGCCCGGGGCCCGCGACCCGCTCACCCCGCTGCGGCTGGCCCGCGCGCTGCTGGCGGCCGGACTCCCGCCGCACCTGATCAGCGTGCTGCCGGGCCCGCACACCGCGGCGGACGCCCTGGTGGCCGCCGCCGACCTGGCGCTGGTCTACGGCGGCGAGTCGACCGTGGAGCGGCTGCGGGGCGAGCGCCGGATCAGCGTGCACGGCCCCGGCCGCAGCAAGATCCTGGTCGACCGCCCGGTGGACGACGCGCTGCTCGACCACCTGGTGGCCGAGATCGCCGAGGACGGCGGGGTCCGCTGCACCAACACCACCGCCGTCCTCACCTCGGGCGACCACCGGGAGCTGGCCGACGCGCTGGCCGGCCGGCTGGCCGCGCTGCCCGTCCGGCACGTCACCGCGCCGGACGCGGTGCTGCCGGTCCGGCCGCTGAAGGAGGCCAGGGCGCTGCGCGAGGCGCTCGCCGCGGCGGCGCAGGGTGCCGTGGACCTCACCGCGGCGCACGGCGTGGACGACCCGACGCCGGTGGTCGCGGGCGACGCGGCCGCGCTGCGGCCGGCCGTGCTCGCCGTGGACCGCTCCGACCACCCGGGGCTGCGGACGGAACTCCCGTTCCCCTGCGTCTGGGTGGCGCCCTGGCGGCCCGCCGAGGGCCTCGCGCCGCTGGCCGACTCGCTCGCGCTGACCCTGCTCACCGAGGACCAGGAGCTGGTCGCCGCGGCCCTGGCCGAGCCGACCGTCCGCACCCTGGTGCACGGCGTCGTGCCCGGCTGGTGGCGGGATCCGTACCTGCCGCACGAGGGCCACCTCGGGCAGTTCCTGCGCGAGGTGCGCGGCCACGTGGCCCGCCCGGCCGGCGACCGGGCCTCCGCAGACCCCACCCACCGGAAGGAGGAGGCATGACCCTGCAGGGCAGGCGCATCGTGGTCACCGGCGCGTCCGGCGACCTCGGCCGGGCGATGGCCCGCCGGTTCCTGGAACTCGGCGCCGACCTCGCCCTCCAGTACCGCAGCAACGCCGCCGCCCTCGCCCCGCTGCGGGCCGAGGCCGAGCGGGCCGGCCGCGAACTGCTCCCGGTCGCCGCCGACCTGGCGCTGGCCGACGGCCCGGAGCGGCTGGCCGGGGCCGTCCTGGAGCGCTGGCCGACCGTGGACGGCCTGGTCAACAACGCCGGCGGCGCCCGCGCCCGGGCCTTCGACGAGATCACCCCGCAGGAGTGGGAGGACGCCCTGCGGCTCAACCTCACAGCACCGTTCCGGCTGACCCAGCTGCTGCTGCCGGCCCTGCGCGACAAGGGCGGCGCGGTGGTCAACATCTCCAGCGTCGCCGCCCTGACCGGGGGCGCCTTCGGCCCGCAGTACGCGGCGGGCAAGGCCGGGCTGTTCGGCCTCACCCGCAGTGCAGCCCGCGACCTCGGCGTGCACGGCATCCGGGTCAACGCCCTCGCCCCGGGCCCGGTCGACTCGGCGATGACCTCCTCCCTGGACGGGCCCGTGCTCGACGCGATCGTCCGCACCACGGCGCTGCGGCGCCTGGTCGACCCGGTCGAGATCGCGGACGCCGCCGCCTTCCTGCTCGGCCCCGGCACCGCCGTCACCGGCCAGACCCTGGTCGTCGACGGGGGCCGGCACTTCCTGTGAGCCCCCGGCCCACCGACCCACCACCGCACCAGCCCGCGAACGCACAACGATACGGAGACCGTGACATGTACGTACTGGGCATCAACCTGAGCCACGACCGCGCCGCCTGCCTGGTCCAGGACGGGCGCATCGTGGTCGCCGTCGAGGAGGAGCGGCTCGACCGGCTCAAGCACTCCGAGGGCTTCATCATCCACGGCCACTTCGAGAAGCTGTCCAAGGTGCTGCCGATGAAGGCCATCACCTACTGCCTCGACGCGGCCGGCATCGGCCTCGACGACGTGGACCTGGTGGTCGGCAACCGCCCGCTCGGCGACGGCGCCCGCGACCTCATCCTGCGCGAGCTGCCGATCCGCGACAAGAGCAAGGTGCACAGCCTGCCGATGCCCTCCCACCACCTCGCGCACGGCTACGCGGGCTACCTGGCCTCGCCGTTCGAGGAGGCCGCCGTACTGGTCGTCGACGGGGTCGGCAGCCGGCTCCCCGGCACCGACCGGATCGAGAAGCACACCATCCTGGACGGGCAGGGCACCTCGCTGAAGGCCGTGCACTCGGCGACCTTCCCGACCGACTGGAGCGAGGTCGGGCTCGGCCTCTTCTACAGCTTCTTCACCGCCAAGCTCGGCTTCGTCACCCGCTGGGGCCACCCGACCTTCGGCGACTTCGGCTGCGGCGGCTACACCGAGGCCGGCAAGACCATGGGCCTGGCCCCGTACGGGCGTCCGCACCCCGAGTGGGAGCGGCTGCTGAAGGTCGTGGACGGCGACGTCCAGGTGCGCACCGAGGACCTGGAGCGCGCCTGGGACACCTGGTACGCCGCCGACGGCGACGGCTACGACCCGAGCGTCAAGGGCGCCTGGGACCACCAGTTCGCCAAGGACGTCGCGTACAAGGTCCAGCAGGAGACCGAGGAGGCCATCCTCGAACTCGCCCGCTACGCCCACGAGAAGACCGGCCGCCGCAACCTCTGCATCACCGGCGGCGTCGCGCTGAACTCGGTCGCCAACCAGCGGATCGCCGCGGAGGGCCCGTTCGACGAGGTCTACATCCTGCCCCCGGCCGGCGACGCGGGCGTGGCCATCGGCGCCGCCTACTACGGCTACTACGCCATCGCCGGCGGCACCGAGCGCCACCACCTGCGCTCCGGCGCCACCGGGCGCAGCTACGGCGCCGAGGAGATCGAGGCCGCCGTGCAGGCGGTCGGCGACCGCGTCGAGTACCGCACCGCGACCCCGGCGGAGGTCGCCGGGCTGCTCGCCGAGCACCGCCTGGTCGGCTGGGTGCAGGGCGGCTCCGAGATCGGCCCGCGCGCCCTCGGGCACCGCAGCATGCTGGCCGACCCGCGCCACCCGCAGGTCCGCGACTACCTCAACGAGGTCGTCAAGCACCGCGAGGTGTTCCGGCCGTTCGCCCCGTCGGTGCTGGCGGAGGAGGCCGAGAAGTGGTTCGAGATGCACGGGGACAGCCCGTTCATGCTGCTCGTCCCGAACGTCCTGGAGCACCGCCGGGACGAGGTGCCCGCGATCACCCACGTGGACGGCACCGCCCGGGTGCAGACCGTCGAGGCCGACGTCAACCCCCGCTACCACGAGCTGATCTCGCACTTCAACCGGCTCACCGGGGTCCCGGTGGTGCTCAACACCTCCTACAACGACGCCGGCGAGCCGATCGTGGAGACCCCCGAGGACGCGGTCAGGACCTTCCTGAACACCGAGCTCGACCACCTCTACATCGGCGACCTGCTGGTCACCAAGACCGGCCGCGAGCTGCCCGGCCGGCACCCGAGCCGGCAGCCGCTGGCATGACCACCCGACAGGTGGACGCCTCCGCCGCCGAGCTGCTCGACCGGGTGCTCGCCGAACTGCTCGACCTGACGGACCAGGGCGACGCCCTCGACTCCGCCATCGTCGCGGCCGTCGAGAGCGCCGCACTGATCGCGGTGGCGGCGGAGGAGGCCCGCCGGGACACCGGCGGGGAGAAGCCCGTCGAGCTGGCCAGGCAGGCGCTGAGCGCCGTCCGGGCGTCCGTGACCGCCGCCACCGTGGCGGTCCGGACCCTGGACGACCGGCGGCGCGCCCTGGCCGGCCCCCGCCCGGTGCACTAGCGGGCGGGGGAGCGGGGCTGGCACCACCAGTACGGCAGGCACGACAGGCACCTCAGGACCGGGCAGGACGCAGAAGGAGGAGGACCCGATGGGCCCACGAGCGCTCACCCCGGAGGGACGGCGCACCGCGCCGGTCGGACCCCCACCCGACCGGCGTCCGGTCCTGCTGCTGGCCGGCGGCGATGCCGGCGACGACGGCGACGACGCCGGGAGCGGCTGGGCTCGGCGCGCGATCGGGCGCCGCTACCGGCTGCTCCCGGTGCCCGACGGCGCCGTGCCGCCCGGGGCGGTGGGCGTCTGCGCCTTCCGGCCCGAGGGGGCGGCCGCCGCGCTCGCCCTCGCGGAGCGGGCCGGACTGCCGGCGGGCCCGCTGCGCACGGCCGGCCTGCGCACCGGCGGCCTGCGTACCGGCGGGCCGGGCACCGCCGGGGCGGACGCGGTGGTGGTCTCCGCCGTGCTCGGCGGCCGGCCGGCCCCGCTGTTCACCGCCCGGCCGGACCAGGAGCCGGGCGCCGACGACGACAGCGGCCGGGTCGTGGACGCGGCGGACGGGCTGACCGCCGATCCGCGCACCGCCGCGGCCGTCCGCGCCGCCCACCGCCGGCTCGGCGGCGGGACCGGCTTCACCGCCACCGCGCTGCGGCTCGGTGCGGGCGGGTACGAGCCGGCCGGGGTGCGCGGCCTGGCGGCGGGCGATCCGCTGCTGCGGGCCGGGGCGCTGGCCACCGGCACCGACCTCGCCGCGGCCTGGGCGGACCTGGCCGCCGGGGCCGAACCGGACCTCGCGCCGCGCCGCCGCAGTGCCGCGGCCGTCCGGCTGCTGCACGCCACCGGCGTCCCGCAACCGGGTGCGGTGCTGGTCGAGCTGACGGTCGACCAGTTGCAACTACCCGGTGGGATCTGGGAGGTTCGGCCGCTCGCCGGGCCGGGCAGCTCTCTCCGTGCCCGCGGCGGCGGCGCCCCGGGGACCCCCCTGGTGCTCGCCGTCGCCGTGGGCGAGGACGCCGCCGCCTGCCGGCGCGCCCTCGACCTGCTGCCCCGGGCGGTGCGCCTGCGCCACCGGCCCGCAGCACCGACGCACCCCTGACGAGAACGACCGGGAGAACCCATGTCCGAGCTGTCCGACCTGTCCGTACCCCGCACCCTGCTGCTGATCGCCTCCTCGCAGAACCCCGATCTGCTGCGCACCCCGCACGACCTGGGCCTGACCCTGGTGCTGGCCTCGAAGACCCCGCCGGCCGACGGCAGCGTCTACGACGTGCACCTGGCCGTCGACGAGATGGACGAGGACGCCGTGCTCGCGGCGGTCCGCGCCCACCTCGACGGCGGCGGCCGGATCGACGCGGTGGCGACCTTCCACGAGGGCGCGCTGCACGTCGCCGCCCGGGTCGGCGCCGAACTCGGCCTGCCCGGCAACTCGGCGGAGTCCGTGCGGGCCATGCGCGACAAGTTCGTCACCGGGCAGCGGCTGGACGAGGCCGGCGTGCCCACCCCCGCGACCCGGGTGGTCACCACCCTGGAGGGGGCCCGCGCGGTGGCCGCCGAACTCGGCTACCCGCTGGTCCTCAAGCCGCAGGCCAGCGCCTCCAGCCAGGGCGTCACCAAGGTCGCCGACGACGCCGAGCTGGTCGCGGCCTTCACCAACATCAGCGGCCTGTACGGGCCGGACGAGTTCCGCGACGGCGACTACGCGGTGCCCAACGTGGCCCGCATCTACGCCTACCCGCAGGCGCAGGGCGTGCTCGTCCAGGAGTACGTGTCCGGCGAGGAGTACGCCGTCGACCTGGTGTACGGCGGCGGCGAGTACCGGCTGCTGGCCATCCACGACAAGCCGTACCCGTTCGCCGAGCCGCACTTCATCGAGGGCGCCTACGCCACCCCCTCCGCCCTGCCGGAGAGCGAGCAGCAGCTGCTGGTCGACACCGCGGTGGCCGCGCTGAAGGCGCTCGGCGCGACCACCGGCGGCGCCCACGTGGAGCTGCGGCTGACCGACCGCGGGCCGCGGATCATCGAGGTCAACGGGCGGCTGGGCGGCACCACCGCCTTCGTCCAGGAGTCGATCCGCGAGTCGACCGGCGTGTGGGGGCCGCGCGAGTACCTGCGCGCGGTGCTCGGCGAGCCGGTGGACTTCGTCCGCCGGGAGCGGCCGACGCCGGCCGGCTTCAGCCCGCTGCTGGCCGACCGCACCGGCGAGCTGGCCGGCTTCGACGGCATCGAGGAGGTCACCGCCGTCCCCGGCGTCATCGGCCTGCGCTGGATGGCGAAGCCCGGCGACCACGTCGTCATCAAGTACCCGGAGAACCCCGTCTCCTGCTTCGCGCTGGTGCTCGCCCGCGGCGAGACCCGCGAGCAGGTGCTCTCCGCGCTGGAGGGCGCCGAGAAGGTCCTCAAGCCGGTCTACACCGACTGACCGGGCCACCACCCACCCGTATCCCCCTGACCCCCGGGACACAGCCATGTCGAGTACCAGACCCCAGACCCAGGCGCCCGCACAGCCCCCCGCGAAGGGCGCGCCGCCGTCGGCCGGCGGGCTGCCGACCGCCCTGCGGCAGCGGCACCTGACGATGATCGGCCTCGGCGGCGCGATCGGCGCGGGGCTGTTCGTGGGCTCCGGCGCCGGGATCGCCGTCGCCGGACCGGGCATCCTGGTCAGCTTCGCGCTGGCCGGGCTGCTCTCCGTGGTGATCATGCGGATGATGGGCGAGATGTCGGTCGCCCTGCCGTCCTCGGGCTCGTTCTCGGCGCACGCCGCCCGGGCCTGGGGCAGCTGGGCCGGGTTCACCATCGGCTGGCTGTACTGGTGCCTGATCGTGGTGGTGCTGGCCATCGAGGCCACCGGGGCCGCGGTGATCGTCCACGGCTGGGTGCCGGCCGTGGACACCTGGGTCTGGGTGCTGCTGTTCATGACCGCCCTCACCGTGGCCAACCTGGCCGCGGTGGGCACCTTCGGCGAGTTCGAGTTCTGGTTCGCCGTGCTCAAGGTCGCCGCGATCGTCGGCTTCCTGGTGCTCGGGGTGCTGGCGGTGACCGGCCTGCTCCCCGGCAAGGACGCCATCGGCCTGGGCAACCTCACCGAGCACGGCGGCTTCCTGCCGAACGGCTGGAGCGGGGTGCTCTCCGGGCTGCTGGTGGTGGTCTTCTCCTTCGGCGGGATGGAGATCGTCACGCTGGCCGCCGCCGAGTCCGAGGACCCGGTGCGCGGCCTCGCCAGCGCGATGCGCAGCGTCGTCTGGCGGCTGCTGCTGTTCTACCTGGGCTCGGTGGCGATCGCGGTGACCGTCCTGCCCTGGAACGACGCCTCCATCGGCAAGAGCCCCTTCGTGGCCGTCCTGGAGCGGATCGGGGTGCCCGGCGCGGCCCAGGTGATGAACGTGGTGCTGCTCGCCGCCCTGCTCTCCGCGCTCAACGCCAACCTGTACGCCGCTTCGCGGATGGTGTACTCGCTGGCCGAGCGCGGCGAGGCGCCGGGCGTGCTGCGCCGGCTCTCCGCCCGCGGGGTGCCGCAGCCGGCGGTGCTGGTGTCGGTGGCCTTCGGCTTCGTCTCGGTGCTGCTGAACTTCAAGTGGCCGGACAGCGTGTTCCTCTGGATGCTCAACTCGGTCGGTGCGATCGCCCTGGTGGTCTGGATCGCGGTCGCCGCCACCCAGCTGCGGCTGCGCACCGAGCTGGAGCGCACCGCCCCGGAGCGGCTGGCGCTGCGGGTGTGGGCGTTCCCGGGGCTGACCGTGCTGGCGCTGGCGGCGATGGCGGTGGTGCTGGTGCTGCTGGCCGCCGACCCGGAGACCCGGCCGCAGGTGGTCGGCACGGCGGTATTGACCGCGGTGGTGCTGGCCGCCGGGCTGGTCCGCGCACGGCGGCGGCAGCGGCAGGAGACCGGCGGGCGGTGAGCGGGCGGCCCGGCGACGCGGGTGTGCGGACAGTGCCGGGCCGGGCTGTCCGCACACCCGCGTCGGCGTCAGCGCTGCTGCGGGGCCTCGGTCAGCCCGCGCTGCTCCCAGGGGTGGCCGAGTTCCGCCAGGGTCTCCTCCAGCCAGGCCCGTTCGGCCCGCTGGGCGGCCCGGGCCATCACCAGCATGCCCCGGCGGTAGCGGTCGGTCTCGTCCTTGATCCGCACCGGGGCGCCGGAGCGGCTGAAGAAGCCGGTGGGCCGGGAGAGGAACTCCAGTCTGCGCCGGAGCACCGCGGCCTGCTGGGCGCCGTCCGGGAGCAGGCCGAGGAAGGCCAGCACGGTGAAGAAGGAGCCGCCGTCGGTGATCTCGGCCTGCTTGGGGTCGGCCAGCCGGCGCAGCAGCTCGGCCCGTCCGGCGGGGGTGATCCGCAGGACCTGGCGGGGCGGCGCGCTCTGGCCGGGCTCCTCCTGGCGCTCGATGTGCCCGGCGCCGCGCAGCCGGTTGAGGGCGGGGTAGAGGGCGCCGTCGCTGACCGGGCGGTTGTGGCCGATGAGGTCGGAGACGTGCTTGCGCAGCTCGTAGGCGTGCATCGGACGCTCCGCCAGAAAGCCGAGGATCGAGAGGGTCAGCACGGTCTTCCTCCGTGGTCGGGGCGCCGGGGCGCGTCGTTCGGTGGGTGTCCTCGGGGCAATGTTCTCAACTACCTCTATTAGAGTGACGTGATTGTGGCTAGTCTCTCCTCACGAGAGTCCACGACCGGTGTGACGAAGGGGAAGCGCATGTCTGCCGACACCCGGACGGCCCCGGCCGTGGCCGCGGGCCCCGCACCGGCGGCCGTCCGCCGGTCGCTGCTCGGCCTGGGCGTACCGGTGTACTTCGAACTGCTCTCCGGCGTGGTCGCCGGCATCGTGGACACGGTCTGGGTGGCCCGGCTCGGGGACGCGGCGGTGGGCGCCGTCGCCATCGCCAGCACCCTGGAGAACGTGCTGCTCGGCGTGATCCTGATGGCCAACATCGGCGTGACCGTCCTGCTCGCGGACACCCTCGGCGGCGGCCGCCGGGCCGAACTCCCGGTCGTCATCAGGGCCGTGGGCGTGCTCTGGCTGGTCATCACCCCGCTGGTGGCGATCGGCGGCTTCCTCGCCCGGGAGCCGATCGCCCGGCTGCTGGTCGGCGGCCAGGGCGAGGTCTTCCGGCTGACCGTGGAGTTCTTCGCGATCTCCTTCCCCGGGATCGCCGTCTTCTTCGCCCAGAACGTGGTCGACGGGATCTTCAAGGGCACCGGCGACACCCGTACGCCGATGCGGATGGCGATCCTCGCCAACGCATTGATCCTGGTCCTCGACCCACTCTTCGTCTTCGGGGTCGGACCGCTGCCCCGGATGGGCGTCCAGGGCGCCGCCCTCGGCATGCTGCTGGGCCGGGCGATCGCCCTCGCGGTGGCACTCGTCCTGCTGCGCCGGCTCCGCCACCGGCTGCGGCCGGACCCGGTCGCGCCGGACACCCCCGCCGACGGGGCACCGGCGCTGCGGCTGCCGGCCGCGCTGCGCCGCCTGCTCGGCGTCGGCCTGCCGGCCTCGGGGGACTTCGTGGTCCGGATGGGCGTCAGCATGGCCCTGGTCGGCATCGTCGCCCGCTCGGGCGAGGAGCCGCTCGCCGCGTACGGCATCGGCATCAAGGTGATCCTCTTCGTCACCATGGCCTTCTACGCGTTCCGCCAGGCCGGCAGCATCCTCACCGCCCGCACCCGCGGCGCGGGGGAGAACGCCGACCGGGTGATCGGGCGGCAGAGCGCCCTGCTGGCGATGGCGCTCGGCGCCGGGGTCGGCCTGGTGCTGGCCCTCGGCGGGCGGGTCCTGATGGGGTTCTTCGCCGACTCGCCCGGGGTCGTCGACGAGGGCGCCGTCCTGATGTGGTACCTGCTCCCCTACCTGGTGCTGCTGGCCGGCGTGGTGGGGCTCGGCGGGGTGTTCATGGGCGGCGGGCGCAGCCGGTCGATGCTCTGGGTGACCGTGCTCGGCTCGTGCGTCCAACTGCCCCTGGCGTACGGTCTGAGCGCCCTCCCGGCGCTCGGTGTGCAGGGCGTATGGTGGTCGATGATCATCGGTTCCGGGGCCCAGCTCGTCCTGTCGTCCCTGCTCTTCCGGCGCTACTTCGGGGCGCCGCCGGCGCCGGGGCGGTCCGCGTGACGAACGCTCGTAGCCGGGTTGTGGGCGCGCTGGATAGAGTTGACGGCCGAGGAGGACGTGTTGTGAAAGGAGGGCCGGCAGCATGACCGATGCCGACGGCCGGGGCGACGGGGAGCAGACAGCGCCGCGGAGCCTCGCGGAGAAGCTGGAGCACCTGCTCACCGTCACGGCTCCCGCGGGGAGACGACCGCCCTCCAACGAGGAGGTCGCCACCGCGATCAACATCGCGGCCGGCGAGAAGACGATCAGCGCCACCTACGTGTGGCAGCTGCGCACCGGGCGCAAGACCAACCCGACCATGCGCCACCTGGAGGCGCTGGCCCAGTACTGCGGCGTCTCCGCGGCCTACTTCCTCAGCGACGAGGAGTCCCGCCGGATCGACGACCAGCTGGCCCTGCTGGACGCGCTGAAGCAGACCGACGCCCGCAACATCGCGCTGCGGTCGACCGGGCTGTCGGAGTCCAGCCGGCGCGCGCTCTCCAGCATGATCGACCAGCTGCGCAAGCTGGAGGGGCTGAGCGACGACGATCCCGGCGCCGCGGGCTGACCCGCGGCCGTGCGGGCGCGGCTCACCGGCCCCGCCCGCCGCGCGCCTCCAGTTTCCGGTAGGCGCGCGAGAGCCGGGTGAGCACGGTGATCTCCTGCGGCAGGCTGATGGCCGCGGCGGGGGTGCGGGCGACGGCTTCGGGCTGCGGGAGGTGCGGTTCCCGCGGCCCGCGCAGGGCGGAGCGCAGTACGGCGGCCTCGCAGACCGCCTCGTGCGGCTGCCCGTGCGCCTGGGCGAGCCGGTGCACGGCGATCGGGTCCGCGGCCTGCCGGAGCACCAGTTGGGCGTCCCGTATCTCGATGACCCGGCGGTAGAGGTGGTAGTCGAGGGGTCGCGGCGGCAGCCACCGGGGCAGCCGGTGCGGGGGTTCGAGGACGACGTCCGGGGCGGCCCGGTAGACGGCCCGCCAGAGCGGGGTGAGCCGCAGGTAGCTGCGGTAGTCGGCGGCCCAGCGCCGGGCGGAGCCGAGCCGGGGGCCCCAGGAGGGCGCGGTCCAGCCGATCATCTGGAAGACCGTGCCGATGTCCGCGATGAGCCAGAACAGGAACCGCCAGGGCTCCACGATCCCGTCGGTGTGCAGCGCGAGGATCTGCCAGTAGCGCACCGCGCAGTACACCAGGATGAGTCCCGAGCCGCCGGCCACCGACCACATTCCGAAACGCAGCCAGAATTCCCGGACGGTCCGCGCGTAACGGAAGGCGAACAGCACGGTCTGCATCCGGCCGACCGCGCAGATCGCCAGGTAGTACGCCATGTAGAGGGCGAAGTCGGGGTCCTGGATGTTCAGGTAGACGGCTTTCTGCCCGGAACTCTGTTTGTCCGGCAGGACGGTGAAGAACAGCGCGATCAGGACGGCGAGCGCCACGCCGAATCCCGCGACCTGCCACCGGATCCACCGTTTCGCGGCGGCCGGCGGCAGGCTGAGATTCGCGACCGCCACCTGTTGGGCGGCGGTCAGCAGGATCACCGAGGACTGCACGATGATCATCGTGGCGTTCGGTATTCCGACCAGGTCGGAGATGCGCTGCCGGAACACCTCCAGGTCGACGAAGTAGGCCAGCGAATTGCAGAAGAAGTAGGTGCAGAGCGCGGCCAGGGTGAGGTTCCTGGGACTCCTGAGCAGGGCGGGGAGCTTGTATGCGAAAGCGCCCAGAGTGACGAGAAAACAGGTCCATGACAATAGTGTGAACATGTGGAAGGTCAGCTACCGCTTCGGGCCACCCCTGCGAGGTGGTCGGCGGAGACGGCCTCCTTCAGGCGGGCGATGACCTCGTCGTCCTGCGAGAGCGGCGGCAGGGCCGCGCCGTCGGGCCGACGGGCGGGGGCCAGCAGGATGGAGGCCGTCATCTCGGCCTCCTGTTCGTTGCGGTCGGAGTACTCGGTGCGCTGCAGCACCCGGCGGACCACCCCGGGGTCGATGTCCGGGAACAGCCGCTCCAGGACGGCGTCGTCGGTACCGGTGCTGGCCTCGTGGCCGCAGAGGATGTGCGACAGCTCGTGCGCGATGATGTGTTCCTGGTGGGCCCGGGTGGTGCGCACCTCGTAGACCACGAAGTCGACCGCCCGGGTGGCGATCCACATCCCGTTCAGCGAATACTCCGGAATGGCCATCGGAATCAGGTGGATCGGCTTGCCGCGCAGGGCGCTCAGCCGCTCCTTCAGGGAAAGCACGTCGCGGTCGCCGGGTTCGAGCCGGAGTGCCGAGAGGCGGGCCTCGCACTGCCGGCGCAGGCGTCTGAAGTGGCCGACCGGGGTTTTGTTGCGAGGAGGTGAACCGTACTGCTGGGAAAGGGCCCGACCGAATGCGTGCACCTTCACTGGAACACTACCGCCCTCCGCTCTTGGACACCCGGCGCCGGTTCCGCGTTGCCGAGGTCGCCCACCGATATGACGAGGTCGGCGTCGTACACGCGCGTGCGAGGCGGTTCATGGCGGGCATTGTGGTCCCCTCCCCCTGCAAATCCGCGATCGGCGGCATCGGGCCCACTCTACTCACAGAGCAAGGCCCGGCACCAGGTTGGTCACTGGTGCGTACCGTTCGGGCTGCAGGGGGTTGCGCGACGGGGGCGGTCAGCTGCGGCGGGGCGGCCCGGAGCGGCCCACCGCGGCTGCGGGGGAACGCTCCTGACGGTAGAACAGATCGACGTCGACCTCCTCGCCGCCCATCACCAGGGTGTCCCAGACGCCGCTGGCGAGCAGCGTGCGGACGGTCGCCGGGCTCAGCCGGCGCAGGTGCGCGCGCAGCACGGCGTCGTCGGGCAGACCGGGCAGGCGCGGCGCCAACCGCGCCCGGATCGCCCGCAGGTGGCCGAGGAAGGCCTCCAGGTCCTCGTCGGCCCGCCCCGGGGCCGGCGGCGCGTCGCCGTCCGCCATGCTCTGGGCGATCCGCTCCTTGATGGCGCAGCTGACGCCGTTCTCGTCGGTGGTCACCATGGCCTTCCAGGCCCGGCTCTTGTGCCGGTACTGGAGCATCGACATCGCCGCCTCGTGGCGCACGAAGTCGGCGTCCCGGAAGGGTCGTCCGCGCCACGCCCCGCTCAGCGAGCGGGCCAGCGAGATCGCCGACGCCAGGCCGCTGTTGAGCCCGCGGCCGGGCCAGAAGTGGATGGCGTTGGCGGCGTCGCCGAGCAGGAAGCCGTAGGTGCCCGGGCCGGCCGGGGTCGCCGGGTACAGCTGGGCGGTGAACCGGGGCCGCTGCACCATGTCCAGCCGGAAGCCGGTGACGGCGCTGAGGTCCTCCTCGGGGACGCCGAACAGGGCCAGCCCCTCCAGCACCCGCTTCCACAGCGCCGAGCCCTTGACCAGGGCGGGCAGGAACAGCGTGCCGTGGGTGGCGCAGCGGAAGTCGCCGTCCTCGTTGCGCCCCATCAGGCAGGGCCGGGACGCCACGCACTGCTCGAAGACGTGCCGGACGGGGTCGACGCCGATGACCTCGCGGGCCTCGTCGTCGGTCAGCCGCATGTTGAGGAAGCCCTCGCCGCGCAGCGAGTTGAGCAGGAAGCGGTTCTGGGCGACGGTCAGCAGCACGGCCATCGGGTCGGGCAGGGCGGAGCGCACCCGCAGGCCGAGCACGACGTCCTGGAGGTGCTCGCCGTCCAGCGAGTAGATGGAGGTGTCGGGGGTGCCGAACTTGTCCCGGAAGTGCTCCCGGGTGCGGGAGCCGCCGCCCTCGCAGATGGCCAGCACGTGGCCGGCGGCCACCGCCTCGCGGTGCTCGACCGGGTCGAGCCGCTCGGGCACCAGCCGGATGGCGTGCGGCTTCTCGCCGGCCAGCTCCAGCAGGGCGTCCTCGATGTAGGCGATCCGGATGTTGCGCGGGCCGCAGCCGCGGATCGAGTCCGGTCCGGCCGGCCACATCTCGGTGAAGGAGTCGCCGCGGAACATCCGGGCCTGCGCCTCCTCGGGCAGGTTGAGGTACTGCCGGCTCTGCACCGTCACCACCTGCTGGCGCCGGACGTTGCCCTGCGACTCGTCCTTCCAGACCACCCGGTCGCCGTCCCGGGTCCACCGGGCGTCGTGCACGGTGACCGCCACCCGCGGGCCCATCAGGTGCTCCAGCAGCAGGGCGAAGGCCAGCCCGACCGGTCCGCCGCCGGAGACGGTGACGTTCAGGACCGGGCCGGGGTCGACCGGTTCGGCGCGGCCGGGCGGTCCGGCCGGCTCGGGGGCGAGCCGGGCGGTGATCGTCTCCAGGGCGTCGGACAGCTCGAAGCGGAACACCTCGCCGCCGATGCTGATGAGGTCGCCGGACGCCAGGACGTGGGAGGTGACCTCCCGGCCGTTCACCAGCGTCCCGTTGCGGCTGCCCCGGTCGTACAGCACGTAGCGCCCGTTCTCCGGCACCACCTCGGCGTGGTGCCGGGAGGCGCTGCCGCTGGTGATCACCACACTGGCGTCGCCGTTGCGGCCGAAGGTCACCGGCGATCCGCCGACCGGGAACCGCCGGCCGGCCAGCGGCCCCTCGCGTCCGATGATCGCAGCAGGCATCGTCACTCCGCTCCTGGGTCTGTCGGAACTCGTACTCGCGCTCGACCGGCGCGCCCGCCCTCGGGGCGCCGGGCACAACTCGCCAACGGGTGTTCTTCGGAAGGGATCCGGGCGGGCGTCCGGGGTCGCCGGAGGCCCCGCGCGGACTGGCACGCGGTGGTGGAGGAGGCGGGGGAAGCGGAATCGGCCGGTGACACCGGGTGGTGATCGGTGGACACCAGGTTGTCGGCAGCGGCCCGCCCCGCGCAAGGCCGTGACGCGGGAAGTTGCAGAGCAGTTGCACGGCGGTCGCACAGTGGCGGCAGGGGCGGCGCCCGCCGGGCGTTCGTCCGCTGTACCGCGCGCGGTCACGAGGTGTCCGCCGGGTGGTCGGACGGGGACGCTGTCCTTGGGGCGCTCCGAACCCCACCCACCCTCGTGGAGGTCGACCCACCCATGGCAGAACTCAACCGGCGCCGGTTCCTGCAGCTCGCAGGCGGTGCGACCGCGCTCACCGCGCTCTCCGACAGCATCGCGCGGGCGGCGGCCATCCCCGCCCAGGGCAGCACCGGCACCCTCCAGGACGTCGAGCACGTCGTCGTCCTGATGCAGGAGAATCGTTCCTTCGACCACTACTTCGGCGCCCTGAAGGGCGTTCGGGGCTTCGGCGACCCCCGCCCGGTGACCCTGCCCAGCGGCAAGCCGGTTTGGCACCAGGCGAACGGCAACAAGGTCGTCCTGCCCTTCCGGCCCGCCGGGGAGAACCTGGGCATGGAGTTCCTCCAGGGCCTCAACCACGACTGGGCGGGCGGCCAGAAGGCGTTCAACCAGGGCCGCTGGGACCAGTGGGTGCCCGCCAAGACCGCCACCACGATGGCCCACCTCACCCGCGGGGACATCCCGTTCCACTACGCCCTCGCCGACGCCTTCACCGTCTGCGACGCCTACCACTGCTCGTTCATCGGCTCCACCGACCCCAACCGCTACTACCTGTGGACGGGGCACACCGGCAACGACGGCACCGGCGGCGGCCCGGTGCTCGACAACGCCGAGGCCGGCTACGGCTGGACCACCTACCCCGAGCGGCTGGAGGCGGCCGGCGTCTCCTGGCGGATCTACCAGGACATCGGCAACGGCCTGGACGCGGCCGGCTCCTGGGGCTGGATCAACGACGCCTACCGCGGCAACTACGGCGACAACTCCCTGCTGTACTTCAACGCCTACCGCAACGCCCGGCCCGGCGACCCGCTCTACGACAAGGCCCGCACCGGTACCGACGCCCGCACCGGCGAAGGCCTGTTCGACCGGCTCCGGGCCGACGTGCAGGGCGGCCGGCTGCCGCAGGTCTCCTGGATCGCCGCCCCCGAGGCCTTCTCCGAGCACTCCAACTGGCCGTCCAACTACGGCGCCTGGTACATCGCCCAGGTGCTCGACGCGCTGACCTCCGACCCGGACGTCTGGGCCCGCACCGCGCTGTTCATCACCTACGACGAGAACGACGGCTTCTTCGACCACGTCGTCCCGCCGTACCCGCCGGCCGGCCCCGCCGAGGGCCTGTCCACCGTGCCGACCGCGCTCGACCGCTTCCCCGGCCGGACCGGCCTGGTCGCCGGCCCGTACGGCCTCGGCCCGCGGGTGCCGATGCTGGTGGTCTCCCCGTGGAGCACCGGCGGCTACAGCTGCTCCGAGACCTTCGACCACACCTCGGTCATCCGCTTCCTGGAGCGCCGCTTCGGCGTCCACGAGCCCAACATCTCGCCCTGGCGGCGGGCCGTCTGCGGCGACCTCACCGCGGCCTTCGACTTCGCCCGGACCGACACCGCCCCGGCCGCCCTGCCGCCCACCGCCGGGTACTACCCGCCGGACCGCGAGCGCCACCCCGACTTCCGGCCCACCGCGCCCGCCGTCGCCACCATGCCCCGCCAGGAGCCCGGCGACCGGCCCACCCGCCCGCTGCGCTACGCGCCGTACGTCGACGGCTCGGCCGACACTGCGGCCGGCACCTACCGGCTCACCTTCTCCGGCGGACCGGCCGCCGGCGCCCACTTCTACATCACCTCCGCCAACCGCACCGACGCCCCCTGGACGTACACCGCGGCGGCCGGCGCCACCGTCTCCGACACCTGGAACAGCAAGTACTCCAAGAGCCTCACCGACCTCACCGTGCACGGGCCGAACGGCTTCCTGCGGCGCTTCCGCAACCCCGGGAAGACCGCCGGGCCCGAGGTCACCGCCCGCCACAACGCGACCACCGGCAACCTCGACCTCACCCTCACCAACGCCGGCACCGCCGAGGCCCGGCTGACCGTCACCAACGCCTACGGCGGCGAGAGCCGGACCGTCGCCGTCCGCCCCGGCGCGACCGTCGCCCACACCGTGGCGCTGACCGCCACCGGCCGCTGGTACGACGTGACGGTCACCTCCGCCGCGGGCGGGGACTTCCTGCGCCGGCTGGCCGGCCACGTCGAGACCGGCGCCCCGGGCCGCTCCGACCCGGGGATCCTGACCTACTGACCTACTGACCTACTGACCTACTGACCTACTGACCCACTGGCCGCGCGCCGTAGGGCCGCCCCGGGTGCTTCCGTGCGCCCGGGGCGGCCCCCGCGCTCCGGTGCGCACCCCGGCGCCGCGGGCTCCGCACCGTGGTAGAGCTGGTCCCCGTTCGCGACACACGACGAAAGCGGGCAGGGATGCGCAGGATTCTGATCGTCGGGGCCGGGCAGGCCGGACTCCAACTCGCCCTCGGGCTCCAGTCGCACGGCTACGAGGTCACCGTGGCGACCGACCGGAGCGCGGACGAGGTCCGCGGCGGCCGGGTGCTCTCCACCCAGTGCATGTTCGAGCCCGCGCTGCGGACCGAACGCGCGCTCGGCCTCGACCTGTGGGCCGGGCGGGCCCCGGCGATCGAGTGCATCGACCTCGCCGTCGCCGCCCCGCAGGGCCCGCCGGCGGTCCGCTGGTCCGGGCGGCTCGACGCGCCCGCCCGGTCCGTCGACCAGCGGGTGAAGCTCGCCGCCTGGCTCGACACCTTCGCCGAGCGCGGCGGCACCGTCGAGCTGGGCGCCGTCACGGTCGCCGACCTGGACCGCCGCGCCGCCCGCCACGACCTGGTGCTCGTCGCCGCCGGCAAGGGCGAGCTCTCCGCCCTCTTCGAACGCGACGCCGACCGCTCCCCGTACGCCGCCCCGCAGCGCACCCTGGCCGTCGCGTACGTGCACGGGCTCGCCCCGCGGCCGGGAGCCGCCGCGGTGGGCTGCAACCTGGTGCCCGGCGCGGGGGAGTTCTTCACCATCCCCGCGCTGACCACCTCCGGCCCGTGCGACATCGTCCTCTGGGAGACCGTCCCGGGCGGCCCGCTGGACGTCTTCGACGGGGTGCGCGACCCGGCCGAACTGCTGCGCCGCACGCTGCGGCTGGCCCGCGAGCACGTCCCCTGGGAGTACGAGCGGGCGGCCGGCGGCGTGGAGCTGACCGACGCCGGGGCGACCCTCGCCGGCCGCTTCGCGCCGACCGTCCGCCGGCCGATCGGCGAACTGCCGGGCGGCGGCACGGTGCTGGGCCTCGCCGACACCGTGGTCCTCAACGACCCGGTCACCGGCCAGGGCGCCAACAACGCCGCCCGGGCGGCCGATCTGCACCTCGCCGCGATCCTGGAGCACGGGGACAAGCCCTTCGACCGGGACTTCATGCAGGGCGTCTTCGACCGCTACTGGGCGCAGGTGCGGGTCGCCACCACCTGGACCAACGCCATGCTGGCCCCCGCGCCGCCGCACGTCCTGGAGCTGATCGGCGCCGCCGAGCGGCTCCCGGCCGTCGCCCGCCGCTTCGCCAACGCCTTCGCGGACCCGGCCGACCTGGAGGAGTGGTTCCTCGACCCCGCGGGCTCCGCGGCGTACCTGGCCTCGGCGGGCTGAGGCCGCGCCGTTCTCGGACAGGGCTCAGGGGCGGCTGGGCAGTTCGTGCAGGCCCAGGGCCAGCCAGGCGTCCGCCTCGCAGCGGACCAGCTGCCAGCCGCCCCACGGCCCTCCTCCGGCGAGGAGTTCGCGGAGGGCCGCGGCCAGCTCGGCCTCGGCCGGGAGCAGGCCGACGGCCATCACGAAGAGCACCCCGTCCAGCCGCCCGGGCGTCTCGCGGAACCGCGCGTGGCACACCCGGGTCGGCCGCCGGAGCCGCTGCTCCAGGCCCTCCCGAAGCGCGGCCGCGGGCGGGGCGGGGAGGTCACTGTTCGGCGCGCTCAGGTGCACGCGAATCACGTACATGGCAACAAGACTGACGGATCGTCGCCGAAAGTGCGCGCACGGAGCGGTGACAGGTGCTCGCCTGGCATTAACATGTCACGGTAGTGCGCGCACAAGATCGCCGACGGCGGCCGGTCGCGGCGCACCGAGCCGGAGGGGGCGGGCGCATGGCGACACCGGAGTGCCCGGGCTGCGAGGCCCGCCTGACCGCCGCGCCGGTCCGCCGGGTGCGCCCCGACGGCGGCGGCCCGCCCCGGTGGCGGCGCGAACTCTGGTGGGCCTGCCGCCGCTGCGGCTGGCGCGGCCTCCAGCACCACGAGGGCGGTGAACTGCGCACCATGCGGCCCCTGCCGGGCGCCGAGGGCCACTGCTGGTTCTGCGGCGAGGGCGGGTCGAACGTCGCCGGGGAGCCCTGGCGCAGCGAACGCGGCGACCTGCTGGACCTGGTGGTCTGCCTGGCCTGCGGAAACAGCCAGGTGCGCCGGGTCGGCCCGGCGCCGGCCGCCGCCCCGCCCGGGCCCGTCGAGCCGCAGCGGGTCGAGCCGGAGCGGGTCGACGCCGACGCCTGACGGGCCGCGGCGGGTCGACGCCGACGCCTGACGGGCCGCCGCGGCGCCTCACCGGGGCGCCTCATCGCAGTGCCTCATCGGGGCGGTTCGGAGCCGGTCAGATCGACGTCCTCGAAGAGCTCCAGCATCCGCGCCAGCACCCGTACGCAGGTGGTGAGGTCGGCGTCGGTGAGGTCGCCGCCGGTCTGGCGCAGCAGGGCGTACTCCCGGGCCGTGATGGCGGTGATCGATGCCCGGCCGTCCTCGGTGAGCCGGATGAGCGAGGAGCGCCGGTGGGCCGGGTTCGGGATGCTCTCGACGAGGCCCCGCCCGGCGGCGTCGTTGACCATCCGCTGGACGAACTGCCGGCTCAGCGACTGGGCCCGGCCCATCTGCGGGGCGGTCATCGGGCCGTTGCGGAAGAGCAGCTCCAGGACGGCGCGCACGCCCACGGAGATGCCCTGGGCGGCGTCGAGTTCGATCCTGCGCTGCACGCGGCGGTAGAGGGGGCCGACGAGCGCGAAGACTTCCATGAGGCGTTCCGGCAGCTCGTCGGGGGTGAGGGGGACGGGTGTGTTCTCGGGCATGACGCCACTGTCTCACACCACATGACAACCGGGTTGCCATTCTCGCGAACATATGACACCTTGGTTGTCATGACAGAGACCGCGTTCGAAACGTTCCAGTCCACCGACGGCCGCCTCGCCTTCCTCGACGAGGGCCCCCGTGACGGCGAGGTGCTGGTCCTCCTGCACAGCGGCTTCGTGGACGGCACCAAGTTCGACAACCTGGTCCCCGGCCTCACCGACCTCGGCTACCGGGTGATCGTCCCCGACGCCCGCGGCCACGGCCGGTCCGACAACGCGAGCGGCCCGTTCCGCTGGGCCGACGACCTGGCCGGCCTGCTCAAGCACCTCGGACTGCGCCAGGTCGCCCTGGTCGGCGTCTCGATGGGCGGCATGATCGGCATCGACACCGCCGTCGAGTACCCCGACCTGGTGCGCGCCCTGGTCGTCAGCGGCCGCGGCATCGGCGAGCCCGACCTCACCGACCCGTGGTCCGCCGCCGCCGCCGGCCGACAGGGCGCGGCGCTGGCCACCGGCGACATCGCCGGGTACCTCGACGGCTTCGTCGAGTGGATCGCCGGCCCGAAGCGCAGCCTCGACGAGGTCGACCCGGCCGTCGTCGCCCACGTCCGCGACATGGCCCTGCGCACCCTGATGAAGCACACCCCCGACGAGCCCGACCACCTCGTCCCGGTCCAGGACCTCGCCACCCGCGCGGCCGGGATCACCGTGCCCGTGCTCGCCATCAACGGCGCCCTCGACGTGCCCGGCCTGCTGGACACCGTCACCGCCCTGATGGACCGGGTGCCGAACGGCCGCACGGTCCTGATGGACGGCGTCGGCCACTACCCGTCCATGGAGCAGCCCGAGGAGTTCACCCGCATCCTGGTGGACTTCCTGCGGGGCCTCGATGCCCCGGCAATCGGCGCCTGACGGGGCCGGGAACACCCGCCCGGGGGGCCCACCGCGCGCAGGCCGGATCGGCGGATCCGGCCTGCGGGGGCCCGGCGCGGGACACGGGGTGGGCCTCCGCTGCCGGGCGGCGGCGGTCAGGCTTCCCGCGGCGCGGTGTGAGCGAGGATCGCGCCGAGCGCCGTGTCCCAGACCTCCGGCGGCGGCATCTGGTGCCCCATCCCGGGGAGGGGGACGAGCCGCGCACCCGGGATCTCGCGGGCCAGTGCCTCGCCGTGCCCGTACGGGAAGAGCGGGTCCGCGGTGCCGTGCAGGACGAGGGTGGGGGCGGTGATGGTGCCGAGCCGGTCGCGGACCGGCTCGCCGCCCTCGATCATCCAGTGGTTGCCGGCGGCGGCCGGCACCGGGCTGCGGTCGAAGGCGCGTCCGGCGGTGCGCCGCAGACGGTCCTCGTCGACGGGGATGGTGCCCGCGAAGGCGTGCTCTCCGGTGAGGAAGTACGCGATCACCGCGTCCCGGTCGGTCCAGTCCGGCCCCTCCGACGGCTCCGCGAACATCTTCGCCAGCGCGTCGCTCATGGGCGGGAGGTCGGGGTGATCCGGACCGCCGGGCCCTCCGGGGCTGGTGGCGATCAGGGTGAGGGTGGCCACCCGGTCCGGGTGCTCGACGGCGATCCGCTGCGCGAGCCCGCCGCCCATCGAGACGCCCACCAGGTGGGCGGTGCCGAGACCGAGGGCGTCCAGGATGCCGAGCACGTCGGCGGTCAGGTCGTCCTGCGTGTAGACGGGGGCGCCGACCGGCCAGGTGGTGGAGCGGCCGGTGTCACGGGTGTCGTAGCGGACGACGTACCGGCCGCCGTCCGCGAGGGCGGCGACGAACTCGTCGTCCCACCAGTCCATCGTCGCCTCGGCGCCGCCGATCAGCAGGACGGGCGGCGCGGCCGGGTCGCCGAACGCCTGGACGGCCAGGTCGATGCCGTTCACGTGCACGATCCGCTCCGGGGCCCCTGGGGCGCCCGGGGTCGAGGGGGTGTTGCTGGGCATGGCACTCCTCCGTCGTTCGGCTCTCCTGTTCCGTACTCTACTTCGAAATTCGAAGCTCGTGCTACTGTTTTCGAAGTAGATGATCGGATGAGTGGAACGGGGTGCGACATGGCCGAGCGGGCCGGGGTGACGGCAGGAGCGGGAGCCGGGAAGCGGACGTACGGGCAGGCGTGCCCCATCGCGCACGCCCTCGACCTGGTCGGCGAACGCTGGGCCCTCCTCGTCGTCCGCGAACTGCGACTCGGCCCCCGCCGCTACGCCGACCTCCAGGCAGCCCTGCCCGGCCTCGGGCCGAGCGTCCTCGCCCAGCGCCTGCGCGACCTGGAAGCCGTCGGCGTCCTGCAGCGGCGCACGCTGCCTCCGCCGGCCTCCTCGGTCAAGGTGTACGAACTCACGCCGTGGGGGGCGGAGTTGGAGCCCGTCTTCGACGCCCTCAGGACGTGGGGCATGCGCTCGCCGATCGTGCCGCTCAGCGGCGACCTCACCGCGGACACCGTGCTGCTGGGCCTGCGCGCCTTCTTCGCGCCTTCGCGTTCCTGGACTGCGGCCTACCGGTTCACCCTGGAGCGCGACACCTACCGGGTGGAGGTCGCCGACGGGCGGATCACCGTTGTTCGGGGGGACTCCGGGGGTGCCGTGGACGTCGACGTCCACACCGACCACCGCACCTTGCAGTCGGTGCTGATCAAGGAACTCCCGCTCGCCGACGCAGTAGCCGCGGGCATCGTTGAGATCGTCGGAGACCCCGCGCTGCTGGACGAGCTGATCGCCGCCCTGCCCCCGCGACCGGTGGCACCCTGAGGGGTGATGGCCTGGAGGAGGGGGAGAGCGGATGGCGCCAGGTGCTGTGACCGGGAACGTTCACCGGGTTGGCAGTGGCGGGGTCGGAACCGGTTGGATGTGGCGGACATCCAACCGGTTGGGGCGTGGTAGCGGAGCCGGTCGAGGTTCGGGAGACCAGCTGCGGCCTCCTCGTCGCGGTCCTGCACTCCAGCGTGCGTACGACGTCGACTTCAGATGGGGAGACGGGTTCTCAGTATCGCGCCCGTGCTGTAGTGGTTCAGTGCTCGCAGAGGGAGAACTCGCGTTCGTAGAGCTGCTCATTGTGCTCGTCTACGAAGAACTTCCTTTCCTGCATGAGCTCCTCGCGGTACGTCTTGGCCTCCTCCAGCGTCATGGTCGCGGTGTCGGACCAGGGCTGCTGCGGCGGTACGTCCGAGGTCGAGACGATCCGCTGCGTCGGGTCGACGAGGAAGAACGCGAGGATCTTGCGGTGGCCCGGGCGGGTCGGGTCCGCGAGGCGGAAGGCGTCCACGCGGTGCTGGAGGACGTTGGGAAAGGCCAGGCAGCGGCCCTCCGGAGTCGGTACCGCGCCCAGTACCTGGTTCAGGGCGTCCTCGTCTTCGAGCCCGTATACCTCGCGCAGCCCGGTGTCGTCGTTCTGTGTGTAGTGCGGGTCGTCGAGGGCGGCGCGGAATCCCAGCCGGCTCTCGGTGATGTTCTCGCTGTCCCAGTAGTAGATGCCGGTCGAGACGATCCGCTCGTTCAGCATGCCCTCGACGTGCCAGGAACCGCCGGCGTACTCGGGCTGGTCCGGGGCGAGGTGGACGGTGGCCAGCTTGACGATGACCTGGAGGCGGCGGGCGCGCAGGTCGACGTGGGCGGAGGCGTCGGGCAGGGCGGGCGGGCTGAACTCCGGGGCGTCCGGGACGATCGGGTGGCGGTTCTCGAACCACTCGTCGTACGCCTCGTCCCAGGCGGCGCGGGCCTCCATGTAGGCGTCGTTGTCGGGGTAGGACGACCTGTGCGGGTACTTTGGCTTGGGGTTGTACCAGCTGTAGGGGTCGGCCTCGATCCGTAGGGGCCGCGGGTGCCGCAGATCGGTGAGCACATTCTCGAACAGCGGGCGCAGGCGCGCGAACAGGTCCGGCAGGACGGACTCCAGTGCGCGGTGCTCTTCGGGATGCACGTTGTTGACGTACGAGCGGAAGGCGACGGCTCCGTCTTCGCTGACGTCGACGTCCGTGGGCAGCCACTGGAACCGCTCCGAGAACTCGTACTTCGCGTAGTGGTTCGTCGGGTTCTGCCACGCCTGCTCGGGACCTCCGCTCGCCTCCCTCACCAGACAGAACAGGGAGGGATGGACGAGGTCCAGCACCTGGCCGTCGGACCCGGGGTGCCAATCCCGCGCCGCTTCGGGGACCTCTTCCAGGATCCGGACCGCCTCGCGCAGCCGGGTCCTGAGCTGCTCGTCGACGAGGGTGTCCGACTGCCAGACGCCGTCGACCGCGGAGACTTCGATGCCGGTGCGCGCGTCGCGCAAGGCGGCGTAGTGCTCCAGCTCGGCGAGGACGTGGCGCACCTGAGCTTCGGTCATGCCCTGCGCCACCGCCTCCTGGGTCCACCGGGCAGCGATGTCGGGGTCGTTCATCTTGTCGAACCACGCGGGCTTGGCGCGCAGGTGGGCACTGCACTGCATCATCTGCAGCTCCCGCAACGTCCGGGGCGTCGTGAACGCCGGGGAACAGGTGCTCTGGAAGGGAAGCGGGAAGGCGGACAGGCCGGTCACTACTGGTGATCCTCACGGTCGGTGTGCGGTGCCGGGAAGGATAGCCCGGTGCGCTGACACCCCCGCGGCGGCCCCGGGGCCTCCCCAAACTGCGCGGGGCTGGGGGTGGCCACGGGTGATCCAGCCGGATGGTCGGGTGGTTCCCTGCCACGATCAGCGGCACCTCGGCGCGCCTGCTGCAGCCGGCGTTGCTGTCGGGGATGCCAGCGTCAGGTGCGGCAACGGGGTTCCGCCTTCTCCAGTTTCGGCACCTGCTTCTTCTGCGGCGAGGACGAGTCCAACGTCGTCGACTGCGATCGCCGGCGCGACGAGCGCGGCCGACTGCTGGAATGGATGGTCTGCCTGGCGTGCGGCACCAGCAACGTCCGCCACATCCGGGAAGCGCAGGAGCCGCCCGCCGGAGACGACCACCGTCCTTGACGGGCGGCTGCACGGACGCCCGTGCCCGGCGGCGCCGTCCCGACTCAGCCGCGCATCAGGGCGTTGAGCTCGCTGTAGTCGACGGCCCCCGTCAGGGAGGTGTAGGTGCCGCTGCCGGCCAGCTCCGCGGCTACTCGGCGGACCACCGCGTACGCCGCCTCGGCGACCGCGGAACCAAGGCTGACCCGGGCCACGCCCAGCTTCGACAGCTCGGCCACGGACGGGGCACCCGGGCCGGCCAGGATGTTCACCGGCGCCGGGATGCCCTCGGTGAGAGCGGCGACCGTACCGGCGTCCGTGACCCCGGGCACGAAGATGCCGGTGGCCCCGGCGTCGAGGTAGGCGCGGGCGCGGTCCAGGGTCTCCTGAAGACGGGCTTCCTCCGGGCCGACACCGAGGAGGAACGTGTCCACCCGGGCGTTGATGTAGAGCCGGACGCCGGCTTCGTCGGCTGCCGAGCGGGCGGCGGTGATGCGCGCGCCCTGCTCGGTGACCGGACGCAACGCGAAGCCGCCGCCCGCGTGCGCGTCCTCGATGTTGATCCCGACCGCCCCGACGGCCACCACCCGGACGACCGTGTCAGCGACCTCGGCCGGGGTGGCGCCGAACCCGCTCTCGATGTCGGCGGTGACCGGGACGGACACCGCGTCCACCACGCGGCCGATCAACGCGATGGCCTGGTCCCGGTCGAGGTGGTTGCCGTCCGCCGCGCCCAGTCCCCAGGAGACACCGGCGCTGGTGGTGGCGATCGCCCGGGCCCCCGCAGCCTCGACCAGACGGGCGCTCGCGGCGTCCCAGGCATTGGCCAGAGCCAGCGGTGCGGCAGGGTCGTGGAGTGCGTGGAACAGCCGTGCGCTGTCGTGCTGTGCAGTCATGATCGTTATTGGACCAGTGGGGGTCGGCCCGCCGCTGGCGGCTTTGCGACACCACCGTCCGGCGACGCCGAGCCGCGCGCTCCTTCCATCGGCCGCTGGGCCGCCGGGCCGCTGCGGAGAGCCTCCGGCCCGCCACGACGGCCCAGCCCGGATCCCGAACGCCGCCCTTCCGGCCGGAGCGGGCTACTCCTTCAGCGGCGCCAGCTGGGCCAGGAACTCGTCGACGTTGCCGAGGGCCTCGTGGAGGACCTCCCGGATTCCTTCCATCGCCCGGTGCTGCTCCTCGAAGCTCGCCAGGTCGCCCGCCGGGATCGCCTGCCAGATCGCCCCCATCACGTCCAGGATCGAGGCCGCGGCCTGGGCGGCGAGCGCACCGGCGACCGCGACCTGCCCGGAGTTGTCGGAGTCCGCGAAGACCGCCAGCGGAGCGGCTCCCCGCCGTATCTGCCAGGCGAGGAAGGCGACCAGCAACACGTCGTCGTCCGCGACGCCCGCGAACTTCAGCTGGTCGGACCAGCCGAGCTGTATACGGGAGTCGTCGGCCGCGGCCAAGGTCACGTCGGCCATCAGCGCGTGCACCTGCACCGCTCCCAACAGGCGGCTGAGCAGCCGCATCCGGCGGATCGCGGCGTCGCCCTCCCGATCGGCCGCCGTCTCCTCGCCCGAGGACCTCCCCAGTGCATCGAGGGCCGCGATGATCTGCTCCGGCGTCGGTCGTGCTTGATCGTTCGTCATATCGGCACGCTACCCGCCCCTACTGACGGAGTCCGGTCCTTGAAGAACGGAAACTGGCGATCCGTCAGCACGTCCAAGAGGACGTCTCCCTTCCTGCGCCGTCGGCGGACCCCGGCGCGCATCGCCCGCCGAGACGTCGAGTCCTCTCAGCGCCTCGGCGGGCACTGCTGGGTGATCGACCGCGCTGCCGCCCGGCTCGGCGGCTTCCGCCGGCTCCACCGCCGCTACGAACGCAAGGCCGACCACTTCGCCGCCTTCGCCGGCATCGCAGCAGCCACCATCTGCACCCGCAGACTCTCCGGAGGGGATGTTCCCTCAGCCCCAGTTCTGCAGCTGCTGGAGCAGGTCGGCATCGCCCTCCACCCGCAGTGAGTCGGCCGAGATGCGCATGTACATGAGCAGGGCCATCTCACTCGCCGTGCCGTAGAGGGCGGCGGTGGGCTTGCTCTCGGCGGCCTCCGCCGCGGTGAGACGGGTGAAGCGGGAACCGGCGGCGTCCACCGTCTGGCGCCAGGAGCCCGCCCCGGCTGCGTGGTAGTCCATGGTCGCGGGCTCGCCCGGCCACGGGACCGTGACGGTGCAGACGGTGGCGAGGAACTCCTCGATGGCGTCGACCGCCTCGGTCGTCGGCAGCTCCTGCGGGCTACCGGAGGCCAGCTGGGCGTCGTAGGTGTGGATCAACGACTCCGGGACCCGGCGGCGGGCCGCGGCGGCCACCGTGTGCGGCGAGGCCAGCGGCTCCCACCAGGCCCAGCAGCCCCGGTCCGGGCCGGCCTCGCGCAGAGCGGTGATCAGCTGCTCCGTCGAATCGGCCAGCCAGGCTATGAGGGCCTCGCGCTCCCTGGGCGCCGCCACCCCGTCCTTGCTCGGCCGCTCGTCGCCTGGCGAGGTGTTCCGCACGATGTGGGCCCAGAAGCGGTCCCCCTCACTGAGGTGGTTCGCCAGGTCGTACAGCGTCCAGCCGGGGCAGGACGGTACGTCGGCGTCGAGGCTGGGGGCCGCGGCGACGGCGTCGCGGAACGCGGCGGACCGCTCGTCAATCATGCGCAGCAGGGTGGGGAAGTCGAGATGCTCAGTCACGCAGACCTTGTATCACCCGAACCGGAACTTCCGCTCGCGAATTAGGCCCCACATGAGATGTCCTCACATGCAGCCCCCGTGGGGCACATCCGCGTGGCCCGGGGGATCTCCGCCCGATGCTGACCGACCGTGCCTACTGGGGTGTCGGCTCAACCGTCCGCACCCCCTGCCGCCGCCACCATGAACTGCTGTATTGCTACCGGCAGTACAACCGCGACCCCGCCCGGCAGACCATCCGCACGGCCCGATGCTCCACCAACCGTGTCAGCCGCGTGATCGCCGTCGTCCACACTCCCATGGGCCTGCAGAACCCAGGCTGAGAGAGGTTCGGAGCGGGCGGCGGCGGTCAGGTGCTGCCGAACTCGCCGTTCCGGACAGCGCCGACGAAGACGGCCCACGTGGTGCGGGGGAAGGCGAGGGTGGGTCCCTCGGGATCCTTGGAGTCCCGGACGGGGACGACGCCGGGGAGGCTCGGCGAGACCTCGACGCATACGCCGCCGTTGTCGCTGTAACTGGACTTGTACCAGCGAAGGTTGGGCGGATCGACGCTGTGCACGGGTTCTCCTCGGGATGGAGTGTCAGGCTCCGCTGATCTCGTCGTCGCGGAGGGCCGTGATGAACGAGCGCCAGGCATCGGCAGGGAAGAGGAGGACGGGCCCCTCGGGGTCCTTGGAGTCGCGCACCGGGACGACATTTCGACTGTGGGCGGCAACTTCAACGCAGTCGCCGCCCTGCTGGCTGTAGCTGGAGGTGAACCAGCCGGAGGGGACGAGGTCGGAGGAACGCATTCGACTACCTTCCGAGAGGCGAGGCAGGCTGGTCAGACGCCGAACTCGTCGGTTCGGACAGCGTGGACGAAGGAGCGCCACGCATCGGTGGGGAAGAGGAGGGCGGGACCCTCGGGGTCCTTGGAATCACGGACGGGCACGAGGCCGGGCAGGTCCGAGGAGACCTCGATACATTCTCCGCCGTTGTTGCTGTAGCTGGAGACGAACCAGCTGATGCTGGTCAAGTCGTGCGACGGCATTGGACTTCCTTCCAGCAGAGCGCCCGATAGGTCAGAGTTCGCCGAACTCGCCGGTCTGGATCGCGTCGACGAACGAGTTCCAAGCGGCTGATGGGAAGCAGAGGGTCGGCCCCTCGGGTCCTTGGAGTCCCGGACGGGGACGATCTCGTGGTGGAAGTGCAGCGCCACCTCGACGCAGTTTCCCCCGTTGCCACTGTGGCGACTCTTCACCCACTGGGTGCCGCCGGGATCGGTGACTGACATGGCAATCCTCCGAGTGTGACTGCTCACGTAAGGCGTATCAGATGCGGCCGAACTCTTCGGCTCGGACGGCAGCGACGAAGGCGTCCCAGGCGGCGCGGGGGAAGACGAGCGCCGGGCCCTCGGGATCCTTGGAGTCCCGGACGGGGACCAGGCTCGGGACGTTCGATGCGATCTCGACGCACGTGCCGCCGTTGTTGCTGTAACTGGACTTGTACCAATTGGCGCTGGTGAGGTCAGCGGTCATTGAGCAGCTCCTTTCGTGCAGTGCGAATCAGTGCGGCGGAGTCGGCGGTCGACAGCGCCTCGACCTGCAGCCGATCGTAGTCTCTGTCCCAGGCAACCACAGTGTCCCGCTCGCGCTCAAGCAATCCCCGCTGATGGGATTCTGTGTAGCCGAGCATCGTGCCGTCTGGAAGGGTTACCAGGTTGATGGGCAAGGTGAAGGGTACGTGCTCGCCGCGGGAGAGCGGAACGACCTGAAGGATGATGTTCCGGTGCCCTTCGAGGCTCTCCAGGAACGAGAGCTGGGATGACATGACGTCCAGTCCGCCGATGGGACGGTAGAGGCAGCTCTCGTCCAGTACTGCATGGACCATCGGAGGCGAGTCGCGTCGCAATAGACGCTGACGCAACTCCAAGTACTCAAGACGCTGGTCGGCCTGTGCCTGCGTAATGCTGCCCCTGCGGACGGCGCCCGTGGTCAGGGCTTGTGCGTACTCGGCTGTCTGCATCAGTCCTGGGATGAGCGCCAGATCGAACAGCCTGATCTTGGCGGCCTTGGCTTCGAGTGTCGCGTACTCCGGGAAGCCCTCCAGAAGTGCGGTGTGCTTGTGCTGGAACCACATGAGCAGCATGGTTCCGCCGGTCTCCAGCACCTCGTCCACTCGGCGGGCGAACTTCTCGCTCGGTGCCTCGCGGGATGCAAGTTCGGTGTAGGAGACGTAGGAGGGGTCGTAGCCGATCTTGCTGGCGAGCTGGGCCTGTGTCAGCCCTGCCGCCTCCCTTGACCTGCGGAGTTGGATGCCGAACGGGGCCCAGTGACTTGATGTCGGGTCAAGTTCGCGTCGATTGACCATGGTTCACCAACTTGGGGTGCGGTTCCACTCATGTCCTGATCTGGCACCGATCGTACGCGCTGTGCGGCCATCATGAGTACAGAACGTGAAAGCTCGACTGCACTGAGCAATCGATGGAGATCGCTGTGACGAACCACGCTCCCACCACCCCCACCCCCACCCCCACCCCCACCCCCAACCCCGCCTCCCGTCCCTCGGGTTGGTCCTTCGGCTACCGGGACTTCCCGCCCTGTACCTGCGACAGCCCCGACTGCAACGGGCGTCCGGAGGCGGAGATCGCGATCGTGCCGGGGCATTCGGAGTCCGGGGCGTCCGCCGGCCGGCCCGGCCCGGGGGCGCCGTTCGCGGCTGCCGTCGGGGCGCTGGTGCTGGACTCGTTGAACGACCGGCTCGGCACGGTCATGGAGTACATCCCGAACTCCCACTCCGTGTACCTGCGTCCGGAGCGCGGCGGCTGCGAGTGGGAGACGGACGCCCGCTGGCTCCTCCGCCCGCCGGCCACCGCCAATCTGCGGGCGGCGTCGTGAGGGCGGACCGTGACCGCGAGGTGGCCGCAGTTGCCACCGCCGTGGTGTCCCTGAGCACGCTCCTGGCGACCACCGCCGTGCTCCCGCTCGGAAGGACGCAGGTGCCGACCCGGTGCCTGGTCTGGTTCCTGGTGTTCCTCGCCTGCCTGATGGCCGGCGGGCCCGCCGCCGAACCGTTCCTCCGCCGTGCGGCCCGGCGGCGGGCGAGAGCGCGGGGTGAGGGGTGAGCGCCGAGCGCAGAACCGGGGACGGCTGGACGGCCGACTACTGGTTCCACAACATCCTGACCCAGCGCCGTGCGGAGGGCCGGACGACGGCCGACTCGTTCGAGGCGCTGGCGGTGTCGCTGATCGCCACGGCGAGCGATGTCGTCGGCCGTGACACCGAGCCGCTGCACGCCTTCGGCGAGACGCTGCTCCGCACGGCGCGGCTCGCGGCGCAGCTGCGGGGTCATTGGGAGTACTCGCCGACCGGCTGCCACGAGTGGGCCGATGTCACGGTGACCCGCCATGCATGGGAGCCGTGAGCACCAGTGGGACCGCCGGTGCCGGCCGGGCAGCCCACCCCCGTGAGGGCTGCCCGGCCGGTGTCATGGGCGGGGTGCGGTCAGCGGCGGAGGGGGCCCTCGCAGGAGTAGTCGGCGGTGCCGGCACGGCCGTCGGGCCAGATGTCGACCTTGCCGAACCAGCAGTTCATGTCGTTGAGGTTGTCGGCGGCGGTTCCTGCTCGGGTGAGGAGGTAGTAGTCGACGGTCTTGGACATGTCCTTGCGGACGGCGCCGGGGTCGGCGGCGTTGCCGAGGTTGGCGGTGATGCGGCCGGTGCAGGTGAAGCGCATCGTGTTGTTCCAGTCGCCGTTGTCCTTGCAGACCGGAGTGTTGGACGTGGCCGAGGCGAAGGCGTGCTGCACCTCGGAGGCCCAGGCGTAGTCGAGCTGACCGTTGGCGGTGTACTTGGTGTCCGGGACGTACAGCGAGTCGGCGAGCGGGACCTGCTGGTCGAGGTAGGCGGTGTACTCGGCCTGGAGGCCGGTGTCGCGGCCGAGGCGGGCGCGCCAGGCGTCGTAGCCGGTCTTGTCGTCGGCGCGCAGCAGCCGGTACATCTCGGCGAGTTGCTCGGGGCGGCGCTCGCCGAGCAGGTTGAAGAGGACGGCCGCGTAGGGGTAGGCGCGGAAGCCCTGGTTCTCCCAGGTGGCGTGCAGGATCTGGTCGACGGTGAGGCGGGGGAAGCCGTCGCGGTCGTCCCAGGCGATCTGGCGGACCATGTACTTGCGGGCCTTGACGCCGTCCTTGCCGGTGGCGCCGGCGAAGTACTCGGCGGTTCCCTCGTTCATGGCGAAGGTGGCGGCGCCGGGCCAGCGGGTGGTGTAGCCGGTCTCGGGGATGGCCCAGCGGGCGTTGAGGTAGTGGACGTACTCATGGCGGAAGAGCTCTTCGAGGCTGAAGTAGGACTCGGCGGTGGTGCGCTGGTAGGTGTAGAAGGTGGACTGCTCCTCCATGAACATCCCCCCGTTGGCGACGTCGCCGATGCCGAACAGGACGCGCTGGAGCGCCTGGTAGTTGGCCTTGGTGTCGTACAGCTGCACGGTGAGCACGGGGTGGTCGTCGCCGGGGAGCGGCTGGTCGGTGCCGATGGTGCGGAAGAACTGGGCCTTGACCTGCTTGGTGGCGTAGTAGAGCTGGTCGGCCGTGGCCCGGTCGAGTGCCGTGCGGACGACCAGGGTGCCGTTGTCGTAGGTGTAGGTGTGGGGGAAGATCTCGCGGTCGATCTCGGAGCGGCAGACGCGGTGGGTGTCGCAGAGGCCGAGGTCGTTGACGGGGCCGACCAGGTTGGCCCAGGGGCGGGTCATCCGGCCGAAGTTGGCGGTGGTCTGCTGGAGGACGGGGCCGATCTGCGCGGTGAGCTCGGCCTTGAGGGCGCCGATCGAGGCGAACCGGCCGTACTCCAGCATGGCGTCGGCGACGGCCCACTCGCTCGTGGTGCCCTTGAGGTGGCTGTGTCCGGCGTAGGCGCGGAAGGCGGCGCGGTAGTCGGCGTCGGCGGCGACGGCGGCGCGGAAGAGGCCCTGCGGGTCCTCGCCGACGTTCTCGATGCCCTGGAAGTTGATCTGGAGCGCGCCCTGCACGGCCCAGTTCCAGCCGCGGTCGCCGACCATCGGGCTGCCGGGGGCGAAGAGCCGGACGATCTGCTTGACCAGCGGGAGGCGGCCGAGGCGCAGGCCGGGGGCGGTGCCGGTCTGCAGGAGTTCGCCCATGGTGTCGCCGTTGGTGGTGGTGGGTTCGAACACCCGCGGGTTGGCGGTGTAGGCGCGGATGGCGCGGTCGATCGCGGCGACGGTGTCGGCGTCGGAGATGTCGATCTCGGGGTGGCCGAAGTCGAAGAAGACGGCGATGTGCAGGTAGTACCAGAGTTCCTGCTGGTTGAGGTTGTTGGCGCTGTCGAAGCGGGGCGCCAGCTCGGTGACCTTGTCCGCGACGGCGCGGACGTGCGCGGGCGTCATCACCTTGGCGGTTTGAACGTTCCAATTCACCAGCAGCGGGCGCAGGCAGTCCTGGTACGTGTGGCTGCGGTCGGTGAGGAAGGCGACGAGCTGCGCCGGGGTGAGCGCGGTGAACGCGTCGGCGGTGCAGCCGGCGTCCCGGTCGGTCTGTGCGGCGACGGCGGCGAGGGCGGTCTCGGCGGCGTCGCCCCGGGCGGTGCCGGTGGTGGGCTGGAGTGCGGCGGCGCCGGGCCAGCCCTGCGGACCGGCGGCGCCGGCGGCACCCGCGGACCCTGCGCCCTCGGGCCCGTGGGCGCCGCCTGCGGGAGCGGAGGCGGGCGTGGGGACGGGCGCGGCGGGTGCGGCGGCCTGCGCGCTCTGGACGAGCGGCGTGGCGAGGGCGGCCGAAAGAGCCAGTGAGAGCAGGGATTTGCGGACGGTTCCGGTGGATCGCAAGGAGTACTCCTCGGAGCGGGTGTGGGGGTGTGGGGGTGTGCCGGTGGGGCTGCCGGGCCGTCCGCCGGGGGAGGGGGGAGGCGGCGGGGGCCGGAGCGTTGCCGGTGGAGCGTCCGGACCGCCGGCCGGGGGATGGGGGAGGCGGCGGTGGTCCGAGGCGCGGGGGCGAAGGTGTGGACTACCGCCGCAGCGGGCCCTCGCAGGTGTAGTCGGCGGTGCCGGCGGTGCCCGTGCTCCAGACGTCGACCTTGCCGAACCAGCAGTTCATGTCGTTGAGGTTGTTGGCGCCGGCGACGTCCTTCGTCCGGGTGAGGATGAAGTAGTCGACGGTGGACGACATGTCCTTGAACACCCGGTCCGGGTTGCCGGAGTCGGAGAGGTTGGCGGTGATCCGGCCGGTGCAGGTGAAGCGCATCTTGTTGTTCCAGTCCGCGTTGTCCTTGCAGACCGGGGTGTTGGAGGTGGCCGCGGCGAACGCGGTCTGCACCCCGGAGGCCCAGGCGTGGTCCAGGCTGCCGTTGGGGACGAAGGTCGTGCTGGGGACGTAAAGGCTGTCGACGGCGGCGATCTGGGCGTCCAGGAAGGCGCTGTACCCGGTCTGGAGGGCGGCGTCGGCGCCCAGGCGGGTGCGCCAGGCGTCGAACGCGGCCGGGTCGTCGGCGCGCTGGTGGGCGTACATCTCGCGGATCAGCGCGGGGTGCTGCTGCCAGAGGTACTCGAAGAGGGTGCCCGCGTAGTTGTAGAAGTGGAAGGCTGGGGTGGACTCGTAGGTGGCGTGCAGGATCTGGTCGACCGTCAGGCGCGGGATGCCCTTGGCCTCGTCGGCGGCCAGCCTGCGCACCAGCGACTTGCGGACCCGGATGCCCTCGTCGCGGGTGGCGCCGTCGAAGAACTCGGCGGTGCCCTCGTCCATCGCGGTGGTGAGGTTGTTCGCGTACCAGCGCGGGTCGTTGAAGTAGCCGGGGGTGGCCCAGCGGCCGTTCAGGTAGTGCACGTACTCGTGCCGGAACAGCTCCTCCAGGGTGAGCTGGGAGTCCTGCGGCACCCGCCGCTCGTAGGTGTAGAAGGTGGCGCCGCGCTCGATGTACACGCCGCCGTTGGCGGTGCCGTAGCCGGTCAGGACGGGGTGGTAGACCTCGTAGTCGGCCCGCGAGGCGTACAGGTGCACCCGCAGCGTGGAGTTGGGGTCCCCGGCGAGCGGGCGGTCGGTGCCGAGCACCCGGAAGTACTGGGCCTTGACCTGCTTGGTGGCGTAGTACATCCGGTCGACGGTGGCCCGGTCGAGGGCGGTGCGCACCACCACGGCGCCGTTGTCGTACGTGTAGGTGTACGGGAAGATCCGCGCCTCCAACTGGCTCGTGCAGACGCCGAGCTGCTCGCATACGTTGAAGTAGGCGGCCCAGCCGATCACCTTGGCCCACGGGTCGGACCACTCGCCGAAGCCCGCCACGACGTCCTTCAGCAGCGGCCCGAGGTCGGCCACGACCGCGTCGCGCAGCGCCGGGACCTGCCCGAACCGCCCGTACTCGGCCATCGCGTCGCGGGCCGCCCAGGCGGTCTTCGTGCCCTTGAGGTGCCCGTACGAGGCGTAGGCCCGGAACGCGGCCCGGTAGGCCGGGTCGGCGGCGACGGCGGCCAGGAACGCCGGGTCGCCGTTGCGGATGCCCAGGTAGTTGAGGTTGAGGGCCTGGAGGACGGCCTTGCTCCACTGGGCGTTGTCGGCGACCGTCGTTCCGGGGGCGAGCACCGCGAGGATCCGGCGGGCCACGTCGAGGTTGCGGTGGCGCAGCCCGTCGCTGCCGGCGGTGATGGCCAGCTCCCGCAGGGTGGCGGCGGCGAGGTCGGTGCGGTCGAAGGCGTGCGGGCCCGCGGTGTACGCGTCGACGGCCCGCTGGACGGCGGCGAGGGTCGGCTCGTCGGTGATGTCGATCTCGCCGTGGTTGAAGTCGTGGTAGGCGACGGCGTGCAGGAAGGTCCACAGCTCGTAGAGGTGGGAGGCGCCGGTGCCGTCGTCGCCGGGGGAGAGCGCGGCGATCTTGTCGGCGACCGCCCGGACGTGGGCGTCGTCCATGGTGCCGGCGAAGCGGGCGTCCCAGGTCCACAGGAAGGACTTCAGGCAGCCGTCGGCGGTCACCGCGGGGTCGGTGAGGAAGGCCACGAGCTGCGCGGGGTCCAGCCCGGTCATGCCGTCCAGAGTGCAGGGCACCCCGGCCGCGGTGGTGGCGGCCGCGGATCCGGCGGCCCCGGCGGCGATCTGATCGGCGGTCGGGGCGGGGGCGCCCACCCGGTCGGCGATCAGGCCGGGGATCAGGGAGTCGCCGAGCGAGCCGCCGCCGGGGGCGGGGGCGGCGGTGCCGGTCCGCGGGACGGAGTCGCCGAGGCGGTCGACCTCGTCGTAGGCGGTGCGCTCGGGCAGCTCCGCGGTGGCCGGGGCGGTCGGCTGCGCAGGGGATGTGGGGGCGGGCGCGGCCGGTCCGGGGGCGGCCTGGGCGCTCTGCAGGGCGGGCAGGGTGAGGCCGGCGGCCAGGACGGCGGCGAGCAGAACCCTGCGCGCGGTACGGGGAGTTGACACCTGGGCTCCTGTGGAGGGAGGAGGAATGGGGCAGGCGGTCGGGCGGTGGGGCACAGCGGTGGGGGCAGAGCGGGGTGGCCGACGGGGAGGGGGAGGGTCGGGCCGCGGACGTCGTCGCGGTGCCGGAGTCACCCGTGGGGCGGGGATCCGGCGGTCGACGAGTGCGTGAGATGTAACATAGTAATGTGAAATTGCATTCACAAGAGGAATGAGGGCCCGTTACCCATCCGTGCCCGGACGGGACATCGACCGCCCCCTCCCCCGACTCCGAGCGGCCCGCGCCGGAAAACCCCCCCGGCAGCCTGTCGGCCGTCCGTGATATGTACTCCCTTGATCACCGTCGCACGACCGTACGACGGCCACGAACGAGTCGGGCACCGCGCCGACCGGGCGAGTACGGGCAAGAACCAGAGGGGGCCGAAGAGATGGCGCTGTTCCGACGCCGCAGCGCAGGGGGCGGCACGGACACCCGCACGGCCCGCCGGCCGTTCGGCCGCTCCCGGAAGGACGACGTCCTCACCGTCGACCCCACGCACGGCGACCCGCTCGGCCGGCTCGTCCTCGCCCAGGTCGAGGAACTCGACTGGCCCGCCCTGCGCGACACCCTCACCGGCGTCACCGACCAGGCCGACCTGGTCTGGCTGGTCGACCTGATCAGCGACACCGAGGGCATGGAGAAGTGGACCCCGAAGGCCATCGCCGCCGAACCCGGCTCCGCCCTCCCGCTGCTCCTCTCCGGCGCCCGCCACATCGACTGGGCCTGGGAGGCCCGCACCGGCGCGTACGCCAAGTACGTCACCGAGGAGCAGTGGAAGCTCTTCCGGGAGCGGCTGCTGATCGCCGAGGACCACCTCTACCGGGCCGCCGAACTCGATCCGCGGATGCTCGCCCCCTGGCACCTCCTGCAGACCACCGCCCTCGGCCTCTCGCTCGGCCCGGACGTCGCCCGCCACCGCTTCGAGGCCGCGGTGCGCCGCTGCCCCGGCCACGTCGGCACCCACCGTGCACGGCTGCAGCAGCTCGCCGCCAAGTGGGGCGGCTCCCACGAGGAGATGCACGCCTTCGCCCGCGCCTCGATGCTGGCCGCCCCCGAGGGCAGCCCGCTCGGCGAACTCGTCGCCCTGGCCCACATCGAGCACTGGCTCAGCCTCGACAGCGGCGAGGACGGCGACTACATCCGCTCCAAGGCCGTCGTCGCCTCCCTGCACGAGGCCGCCCGCCGCTCGGTCGGCCACCCGGCCCATGTGCGCACCCGCGGCTGGGCGTCCGCCTACAACAGCTTCGCCATGGCCTTCTCGCTGGCCGGCGAACTCGCCACCGCGCACGCGCTGTTCGGGGCGATAGGCGACCGGGTCACCGCCTCGCCCTGGCGCTACCTCGCGGGGGACCCGGTCGACGCGTTCCGCTCCCACCGCAAGCGCTGCACCGGGTAACCGCCGCGCCCGTCGCGCCCGCCGCACCTGCCCCGCCGAAACCGCCCCGCCGCACCCGCCCCGCCCCGCGCCGCGCACCCGCCCGCCCGCCCGCCCCGAGCCCCGCTCCCGCTCCCGCGACCGAAAGAGCCCCAGGTGACCACCCCCTCCGATCCGACGAGCACGCACACCTTCCAGGTCGACCTGCGCGGCCTGGTCGACCTGCTCTCCCACCACCTCTACTCCAGCCCCAAGGTCTACCTGCGCGAGCTCCTGCAGAACGCGGTCGACGCGATCTCCGCCCGCCAGACGCTCGACCCGGCGGCGCCCGCCCGGATCACCGTCCACGCCGACGACGACCTCACCGTCACCGACACCGGCATCGGCCTCACCGAGGCCGACGTGCACACCTTCCTCGCCACCATCGGCCGCAGCTCCAAGCGCGACGCCGACGGCGGCCTCGACGGCGCCGGACTCGCCGGCGCCCGCACCGACTTCATCGGCCAGTTCGGCATCGGCCTGCTCTCCTGCTTCGTCGTCGCCGACGAGATCACCGTCCTCACCCGCTCCGCCGCCGCCCCCGACGCGCCCGCCGTCGAATGGCGCGGCAACTCCGACGGCAGCTACACCATCCGCACCCTGCCGGCCTCCGCCAAGCCCGAGCCCGGCACCACCGTCCGGCTCAGCCCGCGCGCGGACGCGGCCCAGTGGACCCGCCCCGGGACGGTCCTCGAACTCGCCCGCAGCTACGGCAGCCTGCTGCGCCACGAGGTCACCGTGGTCGACCCGCGCGGCACCGCCACCCGGATCGACCGCACCCCGCCGTGGGACGAGCGGCATGGCTCCCCGCTCGCCCGCCGCGAGGCGCTCACCGCGTACTGCCGCTCCACCTTCGACTTCACCCCGCTCGACACCATCGAGCTCGACCTGCCGCTGGTCGGACTGCGCGGCGTCGCCTACGTCCTGCCGGACGCCGCCCCGCCCTCCCGCCGGGCCGGCCACCGGGTCCACCTCAAGGGCATGCTGCTCTCCGAGCAGGCCGACGAACTGCTGCCCGACTGGGCGTTCTTCGTCCGCTGCGTGGTCGACACCGACGGCCTGCGCCCCACCGCCTCCCGCGAGGGCCTGTACGCCGACGAGACGCTCGCCGCCGTCCGCGACGCCCTCGGCGCCCGCATCCGCGACTGGCTCACCGGCCTGTCCGCCAGCGACCCGGCGCTGCTGCACCGCTTCATCGCCGTCCACCACCTCGCGGTCAAGGCGCTCGCCCGCTACGACGACGAGCTGCTGCGGATGCTGCTGCCCTGGCTGCCGTTCGAGACCACCGACGGCACCGTCACCCTCGACGAGTTCGCCCGCGCCCACCCCGTCGTCCTGGTCACCCGCACCGTCGAGGAGTTCCGCCAGGTCGCCCCGGTCGCCGCCGCGGCCGGACTCGGCGTCGTCAACGGCGGCTACACCTACGACCGCGACCTCGTCCACCGGCTCCCCGAGATCCGCCCCGGCAGCTCCGTCGCCGACCTCGACCCCACCACCGTCACGGCGCACCTCGACACCGTCGACCCCGCCGCCGAACTCGCCGCCGCCGCCTTCCTCACCGTCGCCCGCGAGGTCGTCGGCCGCTTCGACTGCGACGTCGCGCTGCGCAGCTTCCACCCCGCCAGCGCCCCCGCCCTGCTCCTCGACAACCGCGAGGCCCGGCATGAACGCACCCGCGCCGCGCTCGCCGACGAGGCCGACGGGCTGTGGGCCGACATCCTCGGCTCGCTGCGCGCCGAGACCCCGCGCGCCCGGCTCGTCCTCAACCACCTCAACCCGCTGGTGCGCCGGGCCACCTCGATCACCCACCGCGAACTCGCCGTCACCACCGCCGAGGCCCTCTACGGGCAGGCCGTCCTGCTCACCCGCCGCCCGCTGCGCTCCAGCGAGAGCGCCCTGCTCAACCGGTCGTTCATCAACCTGCTCGACCACGCCATCCTCGGCCACGAGGCCGCCGGCCGGACCGAGCCGCCCGCGGAGGAGACCCGATGACGGACGACCGGTCGCCCCTCGCCACCCCCGACGACGTCCTGGACGCCCTGCGCGAGAACGACGCCCGCCCCTACGGCCGGCAGCGCACCGTCACCGCCGAGGAACTCGTCGAGGCCGCCGACCAGTTCGACGACCCCAAGCTGCACGTGCTCGCCCTGCTGGAACTCATGGAGGCGTACGAGTACGACGGCGAGCGCCGCAAGTCCCCGGTCGTCTTCGCCCGGGTCCTCAAGCTGTGGGACTCCGACCCGGAGAGCTTCACCGAGTGGGCCGCCCAGCAGGTCTTCTGGCGCTTCAAATGGGTCGCCACCGCCCTGCTGAACACCCCCGAGGTGCCGCTCGACGCCGTCCGCCGCTGGCTCGACGAGATGCGCGAGCGCTACACGAAGGCCGGACACGACCTGCAGCCCTACTGGGCCCAGCGCTACCAGCTCGCCCGGCACACCGGCACCGGCGAGGCCGACGCCTTCGACCTCTGGGCCACCCGCCCGCGCAGCCGGCTCAGCGACTGCGCTGCCTGCGAACTCCGCGACCGCGCTGACCACCACGTCCGGGCCGGCGACGACGAGCGCGCCCTGCGCGAGTGGCAGCCCGTGCTGGCCGGCGACCAGGGCTGCTCCGAGGAGCCGTACACCAGCCACGCCCACTCCCTGTTGCCGCTGCTACGCCTCGGCCGCACCGACGAGGCCCGCTCCGGCCACCTCGTCGGCTACCGCTACGCCCGCGGCAGGACCGCGATGACCGCCGCCGTCGGCCTGCACCTGGAGTTCTGCGCGCTGACCGGCAACGAGCCGCGCGGCCTGGAGATCCTCGCCGAGAACCGCGACCTGCTCGCCGTCACCGGCGACGCGGCCGGACGCCTCGGCCTGCTCACCGGCGTCCACCAACTGCTCGCCCGCCTGGTCGCGCTCGGCCACGGCGACACCGCCGTCAGCGGCCCGCCCGGCAGCTCCTGGACGGCCGCCACCCTGCTCGCGCACGTCGCCGCCGAGGGCGAGGCGCTGGCCGCCCGCTTCGACGCCCGCAACGGCACCGGCGCGGTCGGCGACCGGCGCCGCGCCGCACTCGCCCGGCAGCCGCTGCTCGACCGGCCGCTCGCCCTCGGCGTGCGGGCCGCCGCGGCCGCCACCGTCACCGCCCCGGTGCCGGCCCCCCGCCCGGCCGCCGAACCGGCCCCCGAGGACTTCACCGCCCTGGTGCTGCGCGCCCGCGAACTCCTCGCCACCGGCCACCCCGACGCCGACCGGCTCTGGGACCGCGCCGCAGAGCGGTACGAGGCCGACCCCGGGCTGCACACCGACGCGGTCGGCCCGGTCGCCCGCCTGCGCGCGGAGATCGCCGAGCGGCGGGCCCACGCCCTGGTGGACGCCGGCCGGTACGCCGAGGCCGCCGAACGGCTCGCCGCCGTGGCCGGGCTGTTCGAGCAGGCCGGGATGCCCGGCCACGCCCTGCTGGTGCGCACCCGGGCCCTGGTCGCCCACCTCGGCGACGGGGACGGCGCGCCCGTCGACTGGCCCGCCCTCGACGAGGCCCTGCGCGCCGCCGAGGCCATGCCGGCCGGCGTCCTGGACCCCGACGACCGGCTGGTGCTCCTGCAATGCCGGGCCTTCGCCGCCCACCACGACCTCACCGGCGCCCTGGGGGACGACGACGCCGAGGTGCCCGCGGCGCTCACCGAGCGCTTCACCGCCACCGTCACCGCCTACCGGAGCGCCGCCGAGGCCGCGGGCTCCGCCCGGCGCACCGCACTGGCCCGGCAGTTCACCGCCGACCTGGCCGCCCGGCAGGGCCGCACCGCCGAGGCCCTGACCGAACTGCGGGCCGTCCTCGCACAGTTGGAGGCCGCGGAGCTGCCCTGGGTGGCCCTGCGCCCGCTCGGCCTGCTCGGCCAGGTGCTGCTCCACCACGGCGAGCCGGCCGAGGCCGCCGAGACCTTCCACCGGGCCCTCGCCGGGGCCGCCCGCTGGGGCGACGACGACTTCCCGGTCGCCGCCACCCAGCTGATGCTCGGCCACGCCCTCGCCGTTTCCGGCGAACCGGAGGCCGCCGTCCGGGCGCTCTCCGAGGCCGCCGACCGCTACGACCGGGCCGGGCGCACCGGGGACGCCGCCGAGGCGCGGCTCCAGCTGGCCGGCCTGCTGCGCGGCATCGACCGCACCGGCGACGCGGTCGCCGTCCTGGACTCGGTGCTCGCCGACCCCGCCACCGCCGGACTCGACGCACGGCTGCTCGCCCAGCTCCGGCTGGACCTCGCCCGCGGCCTGCACGAGCTGGAGGAGTACCGGGACGCCGCCGAGGAGTACCTGCGGCTCGCCGACGCGGTGGCCGGGTGGGAGGAGCAGGACACCCACACCATGGCCGCCGCCGAGGCCGCCGTCGCGCTCGCGTCGGCCGGGCACTGGGAGGCCGCCCACACGGCCTGCGAGCGCGCCCTCGCCTCCCACGAGAGGGCCCCGCGGACCGACCAGATCGCCGCCATGCTGCGGGAGTTCGCCCGGCTCACGATGGCCGCCGAGGGGCCGGACGGCCTCGCCGCCGCACTCGCCCACCTCGACCGGGCCGACGCGCTGCCGGACGCCGGCTGGTACCGCACCGGCGCCTCGCACTACGAACGGGCCCGCACCCACGCGGTCGCCGACCGCCCCGCCGAGGCGCTGGCCTGCGCCGAGCGGGCCGTCGCCGCCTACGACGGGGCCGGCCCGGACGGCGAGCGCCCGCGGGCCGAGGCCGTCCGGCTCGCCGCCGTGCTGGAGGGCGACGTGCTCGACCGGCCGGACGCCGCCCGCGCCCGGCTCGTCGCGGCCGCCGCCCGGGCCCGCGCCGCCGGGCACCCGGACGCCGCCGACGTGCTCACGGCCCTGCACGACCGCCTGGGCGGCTGAGGACGGGCCGGCCGGACCGGGAGGGCCCGGCCGGTCCGGCCGGTCGGCCGAAGTGGCCCACGGGACCGGGGGCGGAATGGACCCCGGCAGTGGGCCGATCCCTTCCTAGGGTGGAGGAGTAGCGACTTCCCCCCGTGGAGAGGACAGGGTGTCATGACGACCACCGCCGATGCCTGGCTGGACCCGATCTGCCCGTGGGCGTGGGTGACCTCGCGCTGGCTGCTGGAGGTCGAGAAGGAGCGGGACGTGGCGATCCGCTACCACGTGCTGAGCCTGTCGGCGCTGAACGAGGGCCGCAAGGGCCTGGAGCCCTGGTACCGGAAGTGGCTCAGCACCGGCTGGGGCCCGGCCCGGGTGGTCGCGGCGGCCGAGGCCAAGGCCGGCAACGAGGTCGTCGGCCCGCTCTACAACGCGCTCGGCGAGCGGCTGCACACCCAGAAGGCCCGCCGCAGCCGCAAGACCTACGAGGCGGCGCTCGCCCAGGTCGGCCTGCCGGTGGAGCTGGCGGCGGCGGCCGATTCGGAGGAGTGGAACCAGGCCCTGCTGGACAGCAACAAGGCCGGGCTGGCCCCGGTCGGCGAGGACCTCGGCACGCCGACCATCCACTTCCCGCAGCCGGACGGCCGGGTGTCGGCCTTCTTCGGCCCGGTGGTCGCCCCGGTACCGCGCGGCGCGGAGGCGGGCCGGCTCTGGGACGGCATCGTCACCCTGGCCGGGATCGAGGGCTTCTACGAGCTGAAGCGCTCGCGGACGCGTCCGCCGACGGTGGACTGACGGCGGACGGCACGACAGCGGGGCCCCGGGGGAGCTGCTCCCCCCGGGGCCCCGCGGCGTTCCCGGCGTCCCTGCTGCCTCCCCCCCGCCGGGGCGCTGCACAGGGTCGGCGGCACAGGTTCACCGGTACGAGGGCCGGTACGCACGAGGGCCGTACCGCGCCCGTCCGGATCGGGTGCGGTACGGCCCTCGGCGGTGCGAGCCCTACGGCAGCAGCTCGACCGCCAGGTAGCTCTGGGCGTTGTAGATGGTGCGGGCGGTGTCCTCGATCGCCCGGCGCCCGTGCATGACGCGGGTGTTGTCGATGAGGGCGACGTCGCCGTCCTGCCACTGGAGGTCCTCGGTGGCCTCCTCGGTGAGCCGGCGCCAGTGGTCGAGCAGGGGGCCACCGAGTTCCGTTCCGTCGGCGAAGGTGATGGTCGGGGTCTCGTAGTTGTAGGACGGGCCGAAGATACTGGTGGCCCAGGCCGGCGTGGCGGAGAACAGCGAGGGGTGGACGGCGGCCGTGCGGTAGGCGTAGGTGATGGAGCCGTCGGGGTTGAGGTCGATGGTGGTGGAGTCCCGGTCGTTGGCCAGGCCGGTGATGTCGTCGACGGTGATCTCGGCGAGCGGCTTGGTCCCGCCCAGGTGGTGGTGGACGAACGCGCGCCACTTGGCCTCCTCGACGACGCGCGTGTACACGATGTCCTGCGCGGCGAACGGCGCCCGCAGCTCGGCGGACGCGGACTCCCAGACCCGCACGCCGTCGCAGACCGTGGTCTGCGAGCCGCTGGCGGCCGCCTTCTCGCACAGGAACCAGGTGAGGTCGGGCCCGAAGGGGCTGTTGCCGTTCTCCAGGTGCAGGCCGACCGCGGCGGTACCGGCGTCGACCATCTGGGCGACCTCGCCGCCGTGGAAGGAGCGGGCCGGGTCCAGGGTGACCCGGCTGGAGTGCGCCTTCACGAAGCCGGAGAACTCCTCCAGGTCGGGCCGGAAGCCGCGCAGCAGCAGGAACCCCGCCTCGGCGAGCAGGTCGACGACGTACGCCGGGTCGAGGGCGTCGAGCGAGCGGGCGGTGCCCGGCGTCAGCAGCAGTCCGCTGCCGGTGCCGTACGGGGCGACGATGGCTGGGGTGGTCATGACTGCCTTCCGGAGGGGGTCGAGGGGGCGGACAGGAGTGCTGCTTGGACGGCGCCGCGCATCGGTCGGCCGGTGACGGTGAAGAACCTGCGGTACAACTCCTCGGTGCTGTGCACCAGGTGGACGGTGGAGACCCGCTCGACCTCGGAGAGGTGCTCGGCGCCGTACGCGGTGATGGCGCGTTCGGCGTCGTCGAGGGCGGTGCCCCCGTGGACCAGGAAGAGGCCGTGCAGGGCGGCGAGCCCGTCGCCGAAGACGACCGCGGCGTGCACGCAGGGGAGCCGGGCGTACTGCGCCTCCACCCATTCGGGGGCGACGTTGCGGCCGGCCGCGGTGATGATGACGTTCTTCTTGCGCCCGGTGATCCGCAGGTAGCCGTCGGCGTCGAGCTCCGCGAGGTCGCCGGTGTGCAGCCAGCCGTCGGCGTCGAGGACGAGGCTGGACGGGTCGTCGCGGGTGTAGCCGGCGAACAGCGAGGTGCTGCGGACGAGCAGTTCGCCGTCCTCGCCGAGCCGGACCCGGACGTGGCCGAGCGGTCGGCCCACGGTGCCGGGCCGGTGCGCCCGCGGGGTGTTCCAGCTGACCACCGAGCTGTTCTCGGAGAGGCCGTAGCCCTCGTACACGGGGACGCCGTGGTCGAGCAGCCGGGTGAGGGTGGACGGGTGGGAGGGTGCGCCGCCGCAGCAGATCAGCGGGACGCGGTCGGTGCCGAACAGTGCGGGCACCACCGGTTCGCCGGCCAGGGCGGCGGCCCCGGCGGCGTGTTCGAGTTCGGTGACCACGGCGGGCGGGGCGACCAGGGCGGTGGGGCGGACGGCGGGCATTCGCCGCACGACGTCGCGGGCGGCGTCGGCGGCGGTGCCGACCAGGGCGGTGTCCTCGGGCAGCAGCACCACCGTGCCGCCGTCGAGCAGGACCAGGTAGAGGCCGGTGACCTGCTCGATCAGCAGGCTGAGCGGCACCATCGACAGGTAGCGGAGGAACGCGCCGGGCGGCATCTCGGCGCGCAGCGAGGTGAGCAGGGCGTCGAGCGCGGCGGAGCGGATCCGCACGCCCTTGGGACGGGAGGTGGTGCCCGAGGTGTGGATGATCTTGCACTCGCGGTCCGTGCCGGGCTCCCGGCGGACCGGGAAGTCCGGTGCGCCGGGGCCGAGTTGGCTGCCGAGCTCGACCAGCCGGGCGGCGTCCAGCGGGACCACCGGGCAGTCCGGGCGGAGCACCCGCCGGTGGCCCCACTCGGCGAGCCGGCGCAGCCCGGGCGCGTCGGCGAGGCAGAGGTCGGCGCCCTCCAGGAGTCCGGCGGCCTGCTCGTGGGAGAAGGCCAGCGGGACGGGGATCTCGACGTCCTCGCCGCCGAGCAGGGCGAGGTCGGCGATCACCGCGGCGGGCGTGTTGCCGCAGACCACGCCGACCCGCAGCACGCCGCTGCGGGTCCGGCCGGCCAGTTCGCCGGCCAGTGCCCGGGCGGCGCCGATCACCTGGCGGTAGGTCAGGACCAGCCCGGGTGCGTCCCCGGAGCCCAGCACCTCCACCAGCGGCCGGTCGCTGTCGGCGCGTTCGCGCAGGACCCGCTCAACGGCCCGCATGGCCGACCAGCTCCCCTCCGGTCTCGACCACCGGCAGGTCGAGCAGCGAGTAGCGGCCGGTCATCTCGGAGAACAGCCGGTGCACGGCGGCCAGCGGGATCACCCCGACCTGCGGGGCCTGCTCGTAGTAGCTGCCCCAGCAGGCGAGTTCCTCGTTCGCCAGCACCGCCGGGTCGGCCGGCCCGTACGGGACGAACTCGATGCCGAGCCGGGCGAAGGTGGCGGTCAGCTGCCGGGTCGCGGTGCACAGGATGTACTCCATGCCCAGGCACCAGGCGACGATCGGGGTGAGCCGGATCAGCTCCAGGCCGGTCCGGCTGACCCGGGAGGCGAGCGAGCCGACCTCGACGATCCGGTCGCGGTCGACGGCGCCGCCGGAGAGGTCGCGCAGCCGGCGCTCCAGCGGGCCGTCGAGGTAGCGCTCGGAGAAGAACGGGCGGTCGGGGGAGGCGAAGGTGAGTCCGGTGACCGCGAGCGGCCACCGGCCCTCTCTGTCGTCCTCCTCGTGCACGACGATGAAGCAGTCGGGCTCGGACTGGACCTCGGCGCCGTACCAGCGGGCGTAGACGTCGCGGACGACGTCCGAGGAGGAGTGCCAGGACGGCGAACTCCTCGGGGCAAGGGCGATCTTCATTGCGGTATCCCTCTCGGTAGGCCCGCCGGCGGCCCGGGACACCGGACCCCGGAGGGACCGCCGGACGGGGGCGAGAGGCCGCCCCTACAGGTCGGCCCGCAGGCGGGCGAAGCGCAGGCGTTCGCGCTCGGCGCGCGGCATGGCGGCGACGACCTGGTCGTAGGAGTGGTCGGCCATCTCCTTGATCTCCTCGTCCGGCACCGAGCCGTCGAGGAGGACGGTGATCCAGTAGCGCTTGTTCATGTGGTAGCCGGGCAGCACGCTGCCGCTGAACTGCCCGCGCAGGTGGGCGGCGAGCTCGGGTTCGCACTTGAGGGTCACCCAGTCGGGGCGCTCCTCGGTGCCCTGCCGGACGATGGCGAACATCTTGCCGAGCACCCGGTAGACCATGGCGTCGGGGCCGAACGGTTCGTCCTCGGTGGTCTCCGGCAGGCCGAGCGCGTAGTCGGCGAAGGCCTCGGGAGTCATCGCGGCAGCGGTCATGGTTCCTCACCCCTCGGTAGTGGTCGGCCGTCCGGTGTCGGGGACGGCCGCTCCGGTCATCGTGCCAAACTGCACCGGCCGGAGCGGCCGTTCCGCGGATGGTGCGCCGTCGTGCGGCCGTCAGTGCGAGGCCGCGGCCGGCGCGGTCGGGCAGGTGTACCGGTCGGCGCCGGCCGCCCCGGCGGCGAACGGGCTCTCGGCGGAGGCGCCGATCATCCCGGCGGCCAGCGTGTCGCCGTCCTGCGGGTCGATCAGCAGGAAGGAGCCGGTCTCCCGGTCGTCCGCGTACAGGTCGGGCGCGATCGGCCCGTCGGTGCGCAGCCGCACGGTGGCGATGTCGTTGGCGGTCAGCTTCTCGGGGGTCGGCTCCCAGGTCAGCGCTCCGATGTCGAGGCGGCCGGGCAGTTCGGCGACGACGGCCCGGACGGTACGGGTGGTGTGCCGCAGCAGGACCCGGTCGCCGGCCCGCAGCGGACGGTCGGACAGGTGGCAGACGGTCGCGGCGATCTCGCGCACCGGTTCGGGCGCGGCCCCGGCGCCGGCCAGCAGGTCGCCGCGCGAGACGTCGACGTCGTCCTCCAGCCAGACGGTGACGGACTGTCCGGCGACCGCGGCCTCCACCGGGGTGCCGAGCAGGTCGAGGCCGCGGATCCGGCTGCGCGCCCCGGAGGGCAGCACCGCCAGCTCGTCGCCGATCGCCAGGGTGCCGGCCGCGATGCGCCCCGCGTAGCCGCGGTAGCCGTGCCGGGACTCCCCGGGGGTGCGGATGACGTACTGCACGGGGAAGCGGGCCGGGCGGTGGTGGCCGTCCTCGTCGAGCGGGACGTTCTCCAGGTGGTCCAGCAGGGTCGGGCCGCCGTACCAGTCCATGCGGGTGGAGCGGTCGACCACGTTGTCGCCGAGCAGCGCGGAGACCGGGATCGCGGTGAACTCCTCGATGCCCAGGCCGGCCGCGAGCTGCGAGAAGGCGTAGCTGATCTCGGCGAAGCGGACGGCGTCGTAGTCGACCAGGTCGATCTTGTTGACGGCCAGCACCACCCGGGGCACCCGCAGCAGCGCGGCGACGGCGGCGTGCCGGCGGGTCTGCTCGACGATCCCGTGGCGGGCGTCGACCAGGATCACGGCGAGCTGCGCGGTGGAGGCGCCGGTGACCATGTTGCGGGTGTACTGCACGTGGCCGGGGGTGTCCGCGAGGATGAACCGCCGCTTGGCGGTGGCGAAGTAGCGGTAGGCGACGTCGATGGTGATGCCCTGTTCGCGCTCGGCGCGCAGGCCGTCGGTGAGCAGGGCGAGGTCGGCCTGCTCCAGGCCGAGGTCGCGGGCGGCCTTCGTCACCGACTGCAGCTGGTCGGTGAGGACGGACTTGGAGTCGAAGAGCAGCCGGCCGACCAGGGTGGACTTGCCGTCGTCGACGCTGCCGGCGGTGGCGAGCCGGAGCAGGCCGATCTGGTGCTCGGCGGAACCGTACGTGCTCATTAGAAGTACCCCTCCCGCTTGCGGTCCTCCATCGCGGTCTCGGACAGCCGGTCGTCGGCGCGGCTGGCGCCGCGCTCGGTGATCCGGGAGGCCGAGATCTCGGCGATGACCGCCTGGATGTCGGTGGCGTCGGACTCGACCGCGCCGGTGCAGGACATGTCGCCGACGGTGCGGTAGCGCACCTGGCGCAGTTCGGTGGTCTCGCCCTCGCGCGGGCCGCCCCAGTCGCCGGGGGCGAGCCACATGCCGTCGCGGCGGAAGACCTCGCGCCGGTGGGCGTAGTAGATCGCGGGGAGCTCGATGCCCTCGCGCTCGATGTACTGCCAGACGTCCAGCTCGGTCCAGTTGGAGAGCGGGAAGACCCGGACGTGCCCGCCGATGCGGTGCCGGCCGTTGTAGAGCGACCACAGCTCGGGGCGCTGGTTGCGCGGGTCCCAGACGCCGAACTCGTCGCGCTGGGAGAAGATCCGCTCCTTGGCGCGGGCCTTCTCCTCGTCGCGCCGGCCGCCGCCGAAGACGGCGTCGAACTTGTTGCCCTGGATGGCGTCCAGCAGCGGGACGGTCTGCAGCGGGTTGCGGGTGCCGTCCGGGCGCTCGCGCAGCCGGCCGTCGTCGATGTAGTCCTGCACGCTCGCGACGTGCAGCCGCAGACCGTGCTCGGCGACGGTGCGGTCCCGGTAGTCCAGCACCTCCTGGAAGTTGTGGCCGGTGTCCACGTGCAGCAGCCCGAACGGCACGGGCGCCGGGGCGAAGGCCTTGCGGGCCAGGTGGAGCATCACGATGGAGTCCTTGCCGCCCGAGAAGAGCAGCACCGGCCGCTGGAACTCGGCCGCCACCTCCCGGATGATGTGGACCCCTTCGGCCTCCAGCGCGTCCAGGTGGGTCAGACGCGGGAGGGCGGGTGCGGTCAGGTCGGTCATGCCAGCCCCCTTTCGACGAGTGCGCTGTGCAGCACTCGGACGGTGTCTTCGACGGTGTGCAGAGAGGTGTCGACCCTCAGCTCCGGGTGCTCCGGAGCCTCGTACGGGTCGTCGATGCCGGTGAGGCCGGAGATCTCGCCGGCCGCCTGCTTGGCGTACAGGCCCTTGACGTCGCGCTCGGCGCACAGCTCCACGGCGGTGGCGACGTGCACCTCGACGTACGCGGTGGCGCCGGCCATGTGCTGGGCGCGGACCCCGGCGCGGGCGTCGCGGTACGGGGCGATCACCGGGACGAGCACGGTGACGCCGTTGCGGGCGAGCAGTTCGGCGATCCAGCCGATCCGGCGGACGTTCTCGGTGCGGTCCTCGCGGGTGAAGCCGAGGCCGGCGGTCAGGTTGGCGCGGATCTCGTCGCCGTCCAGGATCTCCACCCGGCGGCCCTCGGCCCGCAGCCGGTCGGCGAGGGCCCGGGCGATGGTGGACTTCCCGGCGCTGGGCAGGCCGGTCAGCCAGACGGTGGCGCCGGAGACCTTCGGCGCGATTGCGGTGTTCAGCACGGCGGCTCCTCCCGGGCCAGGCTGGGGTGGGTGTAGTCGCCGGTGCGGTACGCGGCGGGGTGGACGACGGTCAGGTCGGTGATGTTCTGGCCGACCCCGGTGTAGTGCTGGAGGATGACCTCCGGCGGGGAGTGGTGCCAGTGCTCCTCGCCGCGCTCGAAGGAGACCGGGCCGCGCCAGGTGTCGAAGGTGCCGGCCTCCAGGGCGTCGATCAGGCCGTCCCGGCTGACCTCGGCGGCCTGCTCCAGCGCCTGGGCGATCAGGGTGATGTCGGTGAAGGCGTTGAGCGCGGTGTCCGGCGGCGGGGCCCCGTAGACGGCGGTGTAGCGGTCGACGAACCACCTGCCGACCGGGGTCAGGCCCTCCCAGAAGGGGCTGAAGACGGTGGCCGGCCAGACCACGTGGTTGCCGCCCTCGCCGGCCAGCCGCCAGTAGTCGGCGGCGCGCAGCGGGTACTGGAACGGCACCATCAGCGGGGTGGCGGGCAGCAGCCCGGCCTCGGTGGCCTGCTGGATGACCAGGTAGTTGGTGCGGATGACGCCGACGTTGACGAAGACGTCCGGCGCGAAGTCCTTGATCTTCGCGAGCTCCTCGGTGAGGTCGAAGGTGGACTCCTGGTCGAAGTCGATCCGCAGCACCTCGAAGTCGTGCGGGAAGGCGGCGGCGACCTCCTCGAAGGTGTCGGCGGTCATCAGGCCGAAGACCGTGTTGGCGACCAGCAGTGCGACCTTGCGGAAGCCCTGCTGGGCGGCGAACTCGACCATCGGCGGGACGCGTTCGGCGACGTTGGTGAAGGTGCGGAAGACCGTGCGGCGCTGCTTGCGGGTGACCCCGGTGTGCGCCGACTCGATGAACAGCGGCACCCCCAGGCGCTCGGCCAGTTCGGCGGTGTGGTCCGCGGTGCGCAGGTGCCAGGGCCCCAGGGCCGCCAGCACGTCGTCGATCTGGGCGACCTTCGCGAAGGCGCCGACGGCGGAGCGCTGCATGTCGCCGTCCCGGTCGACGCTCTCCTGGTCGTTGCGGAGCACGAACTCGATCTGCAGGCCGTCCCGGATGCCGCCGTGCTCGCGGACGTACTCGGCGCCGATCCGGGCGCCGCGCACGGTGAGCTCGCCGGCGGTCGGGTCGCCCGGCCCGGTGAGCGGGGTGACGATGCCGATCTTCACGGTCGGCGAGCCGGCGGCGGCGCGGTTGACGGACTCGACGTCGGCGCGGGCCCGCTCCTCGAAGCTCGTGTCGGGTGCGGTGGTCATGGTGTTCGTCGTCCTTCCGTTCCTCGGGGAGTCAGCGGCCGAGCTCGGGGCGGTAGTCGTAGTCGGCGAAGACCTCGTCCAGCTCGGCGGCGTCCAGGCCGTAGTCCTCGGCGCGGTAGCTGTGCGAGCCGTGCCGGCCCTGCGGGTTCTCCTCCAGGTAGCGGCGGAACGCCCGCTCCGCCGCGCCGGTCACCGGCAGGCCGAGGAAGTCGCAGATCTCGCCGACGGTGGCGACCGGGTCCTTCATCAGCGCCCGGTAGTCGACGTCCAGGACGGACGCGCCCGACGGCAGTGCGGCCAGCCGGCCGGGCAGCTCGTCGACCGCCTCGCGCAGCCGCCGCGTCCAGAACGCGCCCAGCTCGCGGCGGTCCACCGTGTCGCTGCGGGAGGCCCGGATGATCTCGGTCAGGCTGCAGGTCGACGGGACGGTCACGCTGGGCGCCCGGCGCATGTGCAGGATCCGGGCGTCCGGGTAGGTGCGGGTCAGCGCGTCCGGCCGCCACAGGTGGAACGGGCACTTCAGCAGCACCGTCTCGGCCGGCACCCGCCACAGGATGTGCTGCAGCAGGTAGCGGTGGTAGTCGTAGGCGTCGTACTGGTCCTGGCCGGCCAGCCAGTCGCCGTACGAGGGCACCCGGTAGCGCAGCTCGTACGCCATGGTCTTGAAGGTCGGCGCGGTCAGCCGGTGGCACTCGTCGGGGCGGCGGGCGTCCCAGAAGTGCGCGGCCGGGAGGGCGGGGGCCAGCCGGTAGTAGTCGTCGACGAAGTCCTGCGCGCCCTTCACCAGCGCCGGGTCCTCGCCCCTGGCCGCGCCGACCGGGGTCATCAGCTCCCACAGGTCGGGCGAGCGCAGGTCGGGGTGCTCGCGCAGCAGGTTGTGCATGAAGGTGGTGCCGCTGCGGGTCATGCCGGTGATGAACACCGGGCGCTCGACGCGCACGTCGGCGATCTCCGGGTTCAGCTCCCGGGCGTGGCTCGCCCGGGCCTGGGTGGCCAGGCAGCCGACCAGGGCGCCGCGCACACCGGGCCGGCCCTGCGCGGTGAGCCCGCCCTCGGCGTCCAGCGAGGCGGTCAGCCGGGCCAGCGCGTCCAGGTGCTCGAACGCGTCGAAGTCCGGCAGTCCGGCGGCGGCCCGGGCGGCGTCGACCAACTCGTCGACGTCCAGGGCCGGCGCTTTCACGGGTGCTGTCATGGCGTCACATCCTGTGGGTGGTACGTGGGTTCGAAGCGATTGAGCGGCAGGCTAGGCGAGGCCCGGAGGGGGCTAAAGGGCCAAGTGGAGGGTCGGCGGGGGCGCCAAATGAACCCGGGCCATTGGCCCTGCGGACCGGACGAACTTGGCACTGGAGACCGCTCGGAACCGCTGCGTACGGTGTGCGCCCATCCACCGCACTGCCCCACCGGACCGATCCCCACCCGGGAGGTCATCACCATGTCCGACGTACTGGATGCGCCGGCCCCACCGCTCCTGTGGAGTGGTGCGGGCCGCTTGGAGACCCGCACCGAACCGTCCGCCGGGCCCGTACTCGCCGCCGATTCCTGGCTGGTGGACGAGGGCCGGGTGCGCGGCTACCGGCTGCACTGGGAGCGGTTCGGCCGCACCGCCCGCACCCTCGGCGCGGATCCGGCCGAACTGGTCCGCTTCCGCTCCGCCGTGACCGCCCGCCTGCCCCGCGAGGGGCGGTGGTTCCCCCGTGTGGAACTCACCGCCGACCGCGGGCTGGCGCTGCGGCTGCGGCCCGCCCCACCGGCCGCCCCGACCGCCGTCGCCTGGATCGCCGATGTCGCCGATCCGCGCCGCCGGCCGGCCGCCAAGGGGCCCGACCTCGACGCGCTGGCCGCCCTACGGGCCCGCGCAGCACGGCAGGGCGCCGACGAAGCGCTGCTGCTCGACCGCCGCGGTGCGGTCGCCGAGGGCGCCTTCACCACGCTCTTCTGGTGGGACGGCGACCACCTGTGCACCGCCCCCGAGGACGGCACCGTGCTGCCCGGCATCACCCGACGGCTGATCCTGGAGCGCGCCCGCTGCCTCGGGCTGGACATCGACTACCGCAAGACCACCCCGGACCGGCTCGTCCGGCGCGAGGTGTGGCTCACCAGCGCCCTGCACGGCATCCGGACGGTCACCGCCTGGCGGCCGGGCGGGCCCGCCCCCCGGGTGCTCGGCCGGGCCGAGGAGTGGCGCGGCTACCTGGCCTCCTGCCTGGAACCGCTGCCCTCCGTCCGGGCCGACCTGGGCTGACCGCCCGCCCCGCGGCGACCACCGGTCCCGCACCCGCGCACCGCCCCCGGCCGCACCGCCGCGGCCGATCGCACCGCGACAACCGACGATCCGTCATATTCCCAAGGGAGAAACAGGTCATGAAGCTCCGCTCGGTCAAGCGCCACCTCGCCTCCGTCCGCCGGATGAACTTCGGCCCCAGCCACCGCGGCCTGCGCGCCCGCCTGGAGCTGCTCGCCACCCCCCAGCTCGGCGCCGGCGACTTCCTCTGGCACGCCCTGGAGCGCGCCTCCGACGTCGACGCGCCGCTCTTCCACCACCTGCCGCGCGGCGGCACCCGGGCCGACCTGGAGGTCTTCAGCCTCGCCGACCTGCGCGACCGCACCGAGGTGTACGCCCGCCGCTACCACAACTCCGGTGTCCGGCACGGCGACCGGGTCGGCGTCTACACCGCCGACGGCATGGCGAGCTTCATCCACTTCCTGGCGCTCAACAGCCTCGGCGCGATCCCCTCCGTCATCAACCCCAACATGGCCCCGGCCACCGCCTCCGCCTACCTCGCCCGGCTCAACGCCCGCGGCCTGGTCGCCGACTCCGTGCTGCTGGCCCGCTTCCTGGACGCCGCCGCGCCCGGTACCAGCTTCGAGTTCACCGTCACCCAGGAGGAGCTGGACGCCTGGAGCCCGGTCGGCCCGCTCCCGGCCGGCTACCCGTACCGGCACGGCGACATCGACCCGGTGCTGATCTCGCACTCCTCCGGCACCACCGGCATGCCCAAGGCGGCCACCTTCGGCCACCGGCAGTTCTTCGCCGGCAAGCGCCCGCGCATCCTGACCCTGCCCTCGGGCCCCGAGGACAAGATGCTGCTGGCCTTCCCGCCGTCGCACTCCTCCGGCTACAGCTACATGATGATGGCCACCATCCTCGGCCTGCCGACCCTGGTGATGGAGGACCAGGCCGGCACCGTGGTCGCCGAGGCCATGCGCTGGTGGAAGCCGAGCGTGGTCACCGGCTTCCCGATCACCTTCGCCGAGATGCTGGCCGCCGGCATCGCCCCCTCCGCCGCCGCGCACGTCACCACCTGGATCTCCACCGCCGACGCCTCGCACGAGGCGCACGTCCGCGAGCTGGTCCGGATGGGCCGCCACCGCGCCAACGGGACCTGGCGCCCCGGCTCCCGCTACCTGGACGGCCTCGGCGCCTCCGAGATGGGCATGGCGCTCTTCCTCAACATCCACGGCCCGGGCACCGACGCCTACAAGCGCTGTGTGGGCTACCCCGAGCCCATCGTCGAGGAGGCGGTGGTCTTCGGCGAGGACGGCGAGCGGCTGGCCCCCGGCGAGATCGGCTACCTGGCCGTCAAGACCCCGACCGTCACCCTCGGCTACTGGGACGACCACGACACCACCCACCGCTCGATCCGCGAGGGCTTCTGGATCACCGGCGACATCGGCTACCAGGACGAGAAGGGCCGCTTCTACCACTACGACCGGATCACCGACGTGATCAGCACCCGGCGCGGCCCGGTGCACAGCCTCACCCTGGAGGAGGTCATCTTCAAGACCTGCCGGGAGACCGTCGACTGCGCCGTGGTCGGCGCGGTCAGCCCGGTCGACCCGACCGAGTTCGAGCCGATCGCCGCCCTGCGGCTGTGCGAGGGCCGCGACGCGGACCCGGAGGAGCTGCTCTCGCGGATCAACAAGGCGCTGCGCAAGGCCAAGCTGCACGAGCTGGCGGCCGTCGTCATCTCCACCGAGGACAAGGCCATCCCGCTGGGCGTCACCGGCAAGGTCCTCAAGCGCGAGGTCCGGGCGACCTTCGCCGGCCTGCTCCTGGACATCGACGAGGACCACGGCCTGGCCGTCGCCCGCACCCTCTCCGAGCAGCTGATCATCAAGCGGATCGCCACCCGCGCCGAGGGGCCGTCCGCCGAGAGCCTCGCCTGAGTCCGCACCACCCGCCGGGCCCTCCCCCCGTCCGCCCCACCGGCGGGGGAGGGCCGGCCCCGCCCGCGACGACCGCCCACACCCGATTGGACCCATCGCCGTGACGCCCACCAGGCTCCTCCCCGGCCCCCGGCCGGCCCCCGCCGTCGAGACCACCACCACCGCCAGGCCCTGGCACCCCTACTCCTGGCGCGGCCTGCCGATCGTCCAGCAGCCGCCGTGGCCGGACCCGGACGAGGCCGCCGGGGTCCGCGACCTGCTCGCCGAACTGCCCGGCCTCACCACCCCCGCCGACGCGCTCAGCCTGACCGCCGCCCTCGGCCAGGTGCAGGCCCGCGAGGCGTTCCTCGTCCAGGGCGGCGACTGCGCCGAGCCGTTCGGCCGGGCCGCGGTGGCCGGCGCCCGCGCCAAGCACCGCGTGATCGGCGCGATGGCCGAGCGGATCAGCGGCCGCACCGGTCTGCCGACCGTCACCGTCGGCCGGATCGCCGGCCAGTTCGCCAAGCCCCGCTCCGCCCCCACCGAGGAGGTCGACGGCCGCGAACTCCCGGTCTTCCGCGGCCTGACCGTCAACAGCCCCGAGCCGTACGAGAAGGAGCGCACCCCCGACCCGTACCGGCTGATGTCCGGCTACTACAGCGGCCAGCTCGTCCTGCACGAGCTGCACATCCTCGCCCACGAGCGGGCCGCCGACCTGATGCCGCACGCCTGGGACCCGGCGGTCGCCCGCGCCCTGCCCGCCGACGGCTCCGCCGCCCTGGCCTGGGACGGCTCGCTGCACTCGGTGCTGGCCGGCTACGGCCGCACCCGGCACAGCGCCGGACCCGCCGGCGAGCGCTGGACCCACACCGGCCTGTGGACCAGCCACGAGGCCCTGGTGCTCGACTACGAAGCGCCGCTGACCCGGCGCGACCCGCTCACCGGCGAGTGGTACCTGCTCTCCACCCACCTGCCGTGGATCGGCGAGCGCACCCGCGACCCGCACGGCGCCCACGTGCGCTTCCTCTCCGGCATCGCCAACCCGGTCGCCTGCAAGATCGGCCCGTCCGCCCGGCCGCACGAGGTCGTCGACCTGTGCGAGCGGCTCAACCCGCTGCGCAAGCCCGGCCGGCTCACCCTGATCGTCCGGATGGGCCCCGAGCAGCTGCGCGCCAACCTGCCCGGCATCGTCGAGGCGGTCCGCGACGCCGGCCACGGCGTGGTCTGGGTCTGCGACCCGATGCACGGCAATACGGTGAAGAGCTCCAGCGGCCTCAAGACCCGCTACCTGGACGCCGTGCTCGCCGAGATCACCGCCTTCTTCCGGATCCTGCGCGGCGCGGGGGAGTGGCCCGGCGGCGTCCACCTGGAGATGGCCGGCACCGACGTCACCGAGTGCGTCGGCGGCGAGCAGGTGCCCACCGAGGGCGAACTCGGCCGCTCCTACAGCTCGCTGTGCGACCCGCGCCTCAACAACGAACAGGCCATGGAGGTGGCCGACCTGATCGGCCGGCTGACGGACTGACCTGCCGACCGCGACCCCTTCGACACCCGGAGAGCCTGACGATGAAGACCCTGCTGATCGACAACTACGACTCCTACACCTACAACCTCTTCCAGCTGATCGCCCGCACCACCGGCGTCGAGCCGGAGGTCGTCACCCACGACAGCCCGCACTGGAACCCCGAGGACCTGCACCGCTACGACAACATCGTGATCTCGCCCGGCCCGGGCGACCCCACCCGCCCGGAGGACTTCGGCATCTCCGCCGCCGCCATCGAGCAGGCCAGAGTCCCGGTGCTCGGCGTGTGTCTGGGCCACCAGGGCATCGCCGGCGCCCACGGCGCGCCGGTGGTCCGGGCCCCGCGGGCCCGGCACGGCCACCTCTCCACCGTCACCCACGACGGCCAGGACCTCTTCGCGGGCATTCCGCAGGGGTTCACCGTGGTCCGCTACCACTCGCTCTGCATCGAGGAGCCGCTGCCCGCCGGACTGGAGGCCACCGCGTGGGCCGAGGACGGCGTGCTGATGGGCCTGCGCCACCGCGAACGGCCGCTCTGGGGCGTGCAGTTCCACCCCGAGTCGGTCTCCACCGAGTTCGGCTCGGCGATCGTCGCCAACTTCCACGAACTCACCCGCCGCTTCCACGCCGAACACGGCCGGGAGCTGCCCCGCCGCACCCCGAAGATCCGCATCCCGCGCCAGCGCGCCGCCGTCCCCGCAGCCCCCGCGCCCGCCCCCGAGGGCGCCACCACCTACCGGCTGCACACCCGGACCATCCCCACCGCGATCGACACCGAGCAGGCCTTCGGCGCGCTCTACCGCGGCGCCCCGGACGCCTTCTGGCTGGACAGCTCGCTGGTCGAGCCCGGCCGCTCCCGGTTCTCCTTCCTCGGCGACGCCTCCGGCCCGCTCTCCGAGGTGGTCCGCCACCGGGTCGAGGACGGCAGCGTCGAGGTCACCCCCACCGGGCAGCCCGCCCGCACGGTCGCCGGCGACGTCTTCGACTACCTCCAGGAACGCCTGGCCGGCATCCGGGTCGAGGGCCCCGAGCTGCCGATGGACTTCACCTGCGGCTACGTCGGCTACCTCGGCTACGAGATGAAGGACCGCACCGGCTCCCCGGCCAAGCACCGCTCCCCGGCCCCGGACGCCTGCTGGATCTTCGCCGACCGGATGGTGGCCGTCGACCACGCCCTCGGCCAGACCCACATCCTGGCCCTCTCCACCGACCAGCCCGCCTGCATCCGGGCCGCCCGCACCTGGCTCGCCGACACCGCCGCCACCCTCACCGCGCTGCCCCGCCCCCGCCCGCAGGGCGCCCCGGCCGCCACCGGGGGAGCCGAGGCCCTCGCCGAGCACCTGGTGGTCGGCCGCGAGCAGTACCTGGCCGGCATCGAGGCCTGCAAGCAGCAGCTGCTGGCCGGCGAGAGCTACGAGATCTGCCTCACCAACAGCCTCAGGCTGCCCAGGCCCGAGGACGGCTACGAGTTCTACCAGCAGATGCGCCGGCACAACCCGGCCCCGTACTCGGCGTTCCTGCGCTTCGGCGAGCTGGAGGTCGCCTGCTCCTCGCCCGAGCGCTTCCTCAAGGTCACCCGGGACCGGATCGTGGAGACCAAGCCGATCAAGGGAACCGCCCGCCGCGGCCACGGCCCCGACGAGGACCGCCGGCTGCGCGACGAGCTCACCACCAGCGCCAAGACCCGCGCCGAGAACCTGATGATCGTCGACCTGCTCCGCAACGACCTGGGCCGGGTCTGCGAGGTCGGCTCGGTGACGGTGCCCAGCCTGATGCACACCGAGACCTACGCCACCGTGCACCAGCTGGTGTCCACGATCGTCGGCAAGCTGCGCCCCGACGCCGACACCGTGGACTGCGTCCGGGCGTGCTTCCCCGGCGGCTCGATGACCGGCGCGCCCAAGCTGCGCACCATGGACATCATCGACTCGCTGGAGACGCAGGCGCGCGGCGTCTACTCCGGGACGATCGGCTTCCTCGGCCTCAACGGCACCGCGGACCTCAACATCGTCATCCGTACGGCCGTGCTGACCGGCGACGAGATGGCGGTCGGCGCCGGCGGCGCGATCATCCTGGACTCCGACCCGGTGGAGGAGTACGAGGAGATGCTGCTGAAGGCCTCCGCCCCGCTGCGGGCGCTGCTCGCCCGTCCGACGGCGTCCGTGACCCGCTGACCCGGGACACGGACGGCCCTGGACGAACCGTCAGCCCGCCGACCGCTGGGAGCGCTCGAAGGCGGCGGCGAGCTGGCGGACCCCGGAGGCGATCTGCTCGGGCGGCGTCCCGCCGTAGCCGAGCACCACGGCCGGTGCGCCCGGTGCCCCAC